>NZ_JBNHEQ010000026.1:12277-13301 GCF_050016015.1 Dapis hubbardiae BLCC-M172 | reverse complement strand
AAATACTAGAGAAAATTCTAACTCAGAAAATCCCGAAACAACTTCTACAGAAAATACAAGTTCACAAAGCACTACAGAAGTAACAAATACTAGAGAAAATTCTAACTCAGAAAATCCCGAACCAACTGCTACAGAAAATACAAATCCACCTGGAATAGTAGAAAGATTTGCTAATGGTAATTTACAGGCAGAAATTCTTTATGAACAAGCAAATAATACAGATTTAGTCAGCGATCTACGTCTGAAAATTATTAGAAGTGGAGAAATTATTTTAAATCAACCAGTACCAGTAAAATCTTTGGCAGGTGAATCTGACAGTACAACGGCAGTATTAGCAGGTAGATTTGTTAAAGTACAATTACTAGATTTAGATGGCAACGGAGAATCCGAGGTATTGATAGATTTATTCACAATAAATAATAGTAATGTTCCATTTGCAGGCGGTACTTATTCCTTGATTTATCGTTATGAACCTACAGAAAATAAATATACTATGCTGCGGCATTACTGGGGGAATATTAATTATCGACTCAAAGATTTAGATAATGATAATCTTCCAGAATTTCAAAGTTTTGATAGTAGATTTGCTAATGTATTTGCTGATATAAATGATTCAGTATTTCCGGTCCGTATCTGGCAGTATCGTCAAGGAGAAATATTAGATGTAACTAAGAAATATCCAGCACAAATAAATACCAGCTCCTCAGAAATTTGGCTAGAATTTTACAGGCGTTCAAATCAAAACCAAAATGTTAAAGGAGTTTTGGCTGCTTACCTAGCAAATAAATATATGTTAGGCGAAAAAGAAGATGGCTGGAAATTAATAGAAAAGGTATATAAAGGTAGCGATCGCTCAGAATATTTTGCCAGTTTGCGTCAATTTTTGACAGACAAAGGTTATGATACAAATCAACAAATTAGAGCCAATGTAATTGTGCCAGAAAATTCGGCGACAGAAAGTCAAGAAACAGTTTCTTTTGCTACTAATGAAACCTCACTTCAACCAACAACAGAAAATACAGAA
>NZ_JBNHEQ010000026.1:5201-12177 GCF_050016015.1 Dapis hubbardiae BLCC-M172 | reverse complement strand
AATACGGAAAAACAAATAACAAGACCACCCCAAACTTCACGCCAACCAACAACAGAAAATACAGAAAATACGGAAAAACAAATAACAAGACCACCCCAAACTTCACGCCAACCAACAACAGCAGCAAATGCTCAAACATTATCACCGGAAACTGCTATTCCCGGAAATTCAGAATCAGAAACACAAGCAAATATTAGTAACGATATTGTACTTGCACCTAGGTTAGTTAGGTCCTTATCTAATCAGCAACCAGATTCTTCTTTACCTGTAGCGATCGCTTTTAATGGCAAAATATTAGCTAGTAGCAGAGGTAAAGATATTCAACTGTGGAACTTAGAAAGTAGCAAACTACTAGATACTTTATCAAGTCATACCGCCAATGTGCGCTCAGTAGCAATTAGTCCAGATGGCAAAACCTTAGCAAGTGGAAGTGTAGATGGTACAGTAAAATTGTGGGATATTCCTACAGGAGAAATGCTGACCAGTTTTTTGCATTCTGATGTAGTGACTGCTGTGGGTTTCACGGCTGATGGCAGAGCGGTGGTAGGATGCAGTGCCGATCGCGGGATGAAATTGTGGGATATTTACACAGGGCGACTACTACATACAATGAATGGTACTCAACCTATTGCTTTTGGTGCTGATGGTATACGGATGGCAACCAGTGGAGGACCGAGATATATTCGTCTTTGGAATGTCGCCCAGGGGCAACTCTTGAAAAATCTGTCTATACCCAGTACAAATAATAATCAACGAATAGAGGCGATCGCTTTTAGTCAGGATGGGCAAACTATTGCTCATGCGATGCGGGGAGAAAGTAAGATTTTAGTCTGGGATGTAGAAACCTGGCAAGTCCGTCACAGTCTAGAAAAACATTCTCAGGCAATTAAGGCGATCGCTATTAGTCCGGATGGGAAAATTCTTGCTAGCAGTAGTGAGGATGGCAAGATTAATCTGTGGGATGTTGGCAGTGGAAAATTATTGAGGAGTATCAAAGGTTATGGTGCAATTGTTTTTAGTCCTGATAGTCAGCAACTTGTAAGTGTGGCAGAAGATAATATGATTCAGCTTTGGCAAATTTACGGATCGGCGATCGAGCAGTGAGTTATTTCAGTTGTCAGTTACCAGTGGGAGCATCTTGCTCCCGTGCCTGGTATTCCCGTTTTTAAGCGCTTTTCATTAAGTTATATCAAATCCGCTTGCTACGGTTCGCGAAAAATCGGAGTAACAAGAAACCGGGTTTGTCGGGGGTCAATGGTAGTATTGTAGGGCATTTGATACAAACCCGGTTTCTCTGCTTTTGTTCCAGTCGCAATGACCAACAATACAGCGCTTTTCATTAAGTTATCAATTAATTCCCCCTGTTGCCTCTTTTTAATCTAAAATATAGAAGTACATTTATATAAAATATTATGGCTGTAAATGTCAAAGCCTTTTTTCAGGCAACAAACCCTGGTAAAGCTTTATTCCAAGACAACCAGGAAATTGAGCAAAAATATTACATTGACTTCTCTTCAGTACGGGGAGGACAAATAATTGAAGATCTCAAAGACAATATCGCTATGTGGTCTCCCGACGAACCCACCTGTCAACTATTTACCGGACATATTGGTTGTGGGAAATCTACCGAACTCTGGCGACTCAAGCAACAATTAGAAGAAGAAGGCTTTCACGTCATCTATTTCGAGTCAGACAAAGACCTAGAAATGGGAGATATAGATGTCAGTGATATTCTTCTAACTATAGCGCGACAAGTCAGCGAAAGTTTAGAAACATTAGAAAAGGTTAAATTAGAGGAGCCAAAAGGATTAAAAGGTCTACTTGATGGAGTAAGCAAACTACTACAGACGGAACTAGATATTTCTGCTTCAGCAGAATTAGGTGTACCTGGAGTTGGTCAAGTCACGGTTGACGAAGAAGGACTAGAATTCGTCGCCTTGGGAATAGGCAAAATAACTGCCAAAGCAAAATCTAGTCCCCAACTTCGCAGCAAACTCCGAGACTATCTCGGACCTCGCACCAATGGAATTATTGAAACTATCAACCAAGAATTGCTAGAACCTGCTCACGAAAAGCTGAAGCAGCATGGCAAAAATGGATTAGTAGTTATCGTTGACAACCTTGATAAAGTCGATAGTTCCCCAAAACCCTGGGGGCGACCTCAACCAGAATATCTATTTGTCGATCGCGGCGAACAACTAACAGGTCTCCATTGTCATGTAATTTATACTCTGCCTCTAGCACTGCGATTTTCCAATGACTATGGTACTTTAATTCAAAGGTTCAAGAATGCTGCCAAAGTATTACCAATGGTTTCCATACAGTCGCGAGATGGAAACAAATCAGGAGAAGGAATGGCACTACTTAGGCAGTTAGTTTTAGCAAGAGCATTTCCAAATTTGGAGGAACAACAACGTCTAGAAAAAATAACCGAAATTTTTGACAGTGTGGAAACTCTAGATCATCTATGTCAGATGAGTGGGGGTCATGTCAGGAATGTATTACGACTGCTTAATGAAGCGATTAAAAAGGAAAAAAAGTTGCCTATTTCCCGTGATAGTCTTGACAAGGTAGTTCAAAATTTTCGCAATGAACGTATTCTGGCAGTGGAAGATGAAGAGTGGGAGTTGTTGCGCCAAGTAGCAAAAACTCAAAAAGTTACAGGTGATGATGGATATCAAAGGCTGATTCGGAGTATGTTTGTCTATGAATACCAAGATGATGAAGAGTCTTGGTTTGATATTAATCCGATATTGAAAGATGGGGTGCAGTTGAAAAATTCTTAATAGGTAGGTTAATTTGCACCTATTGGAGAGATGAGGAGGTGGGGTGATGGGGTGATGGGGTGATGGGGTGATGGGGTGATGGGGAGCGTGAGTCTAGTAGAAACAGTCAAGTAGTAGACTGACACAGCTAAAACTGTGCAATAGATTTTTTGTTTCTAGGTGTCTTTTTCTCCCCACCCAGACCACACTTCCCACCCAGACCACACCCCACATCTAACGCACCATTTAAGGTGTGTCGCTCCAGTAGTCCGGTAGGGTGCGTTAGACGGCTAAAATCTAGACTATGAAAGGCATTTAACAATCCGTCGTAACGCACCATTCCATAAGTGTCAGTCCACTAATACTATAATGGTGCTTTACGCTGACGCTTTTTCCTGACGGAATGCTCTGCAAACATGTCGCGCAGCGAAACACACCCTACTGGACTATTGGAGAGATGGGGTGATGGGGTGATGGGGTGATGGGGTGATGGGGTGATGGGGAGCGTGAGTCTAGTAGAAACAGTCAAGTAGTAGACTGACACAGCTAAAACTGTGCATTAGGGAGTAGGGGAGTGGGGGAGTAAGGTAGGGACGTTGCATAAGGGCGTCCGTACGGGAGAAAGAATGTTGTTGGGTTACTCCTGCGGAGAAGCAAGCTACGTTCCATGCTTTGCTTCGCAATGCTAACGCAAACGCAATGCTAACGCAAACAACCCAACCTACATCTATTGCACCATTTAAGGTGTGTCGGTCAAGTAGGGTGCGTTACGCTTTCCTGCGGAATGCTGCGCAAACGCTTTTTCCTGACGGAATGCTCCGCAAACATGTCGCGCAGCGAAACGCACCGCAATATTTGGGGGATGTGCGTTACGACGGTTCGCTGAATTCCTTTCATTGCCTAGATTTAAGCCTTCTAACGCACCCTACAAGTTTTGCTACTAATTATAACTTGGGGGCGGTGCGTTACATTCCATTAACGCACCCTACTAATTATAACTATTGATACTTATAATTGATAACTGAAATGACAAATTTTAATCACCAGGAAGTCGAATTATTGTCCGAGCTAATATTTGCTCTAGAAATGTCTCAAGGAGACTTTCGGCTATTTTTAGCCCGTTGTAATAATCTAACTCAGCGCGATCGCCTCATCCAACAACTCCAGGCATCTTTTTCTGGAGACTTAGCACAGTTGCAGCTAGATGAGTCGGTTAGAGAACTTTATGCTACTATTGGCCAACAGTTAGGAGACCAACAACCAGATGCTTTTATGGTTTGGGGTTTGGAGTCAGTAAAAGATGTAGATAAATTACTCGTATCCATGAGTTTAGTCCTGGATGAGTTTAGAAAAAACTTTCACTTTCCAATACTTTTATGGATAGATGCAGAGGTTTCCCGGAAGTTCATTCGCTTAATTCCTGATTTTGAAAATAGGGCAAGTTTAACTGTATTTGAAACCCCCACTCAAGAATTAATAGATTTTATTCAGAATACGAGTGAGAGTGTTTATCAGAAAGTATTAGAAAGTGGGGAAGGAATATTTTTGGAGCATACCGCTTTAGGTGTCGGAGAGTTTGTTTATCAAGAGTTGTTAGATGCACAGCAACAATTGGCAAATAGAGGAATTAGGTTAGAAGCAGAATTAGAGGCAGGTTTAGAATTTGTTTTAGGAAGAACAGCAGATAATTTGGAGGAAACAGCATTCGACCATTATCAACGGTGTCTCGAACTGTGGAAACGGCTTAACAACCAACTGCGAGTAGCTCACACTTATTATTATTTCGGGTTTTGGTGCCGTAGTTATGAGATTAGGCATCCAGAGGATAAAAATATGCTTTGCTCTCTGGCGTGCTTATATTATCAGCAGTCAATAGAAGGGTTTGAGGTAATTAACCGTCCCGACTTAGTTGCTAAGTTTATTAATGCTTGGGGAGAAGTTTTGCACAGGTTGGAGCGTTGGGATGAATTAGAGAATGTTGCCAAGAGGGCAATAGAACTACATCAAACCTATTCCTACCCATTTCGAGAAGCTTTTGCCTATGGTTTGATCGCGGAAGTTGAACTGGCAAAAAAACAATACAAACAAGCCCATAAATTTGCTCAAAAAGCTCTAAAAATTATTAACATAACTCTAGCTTCTGCATCTAATTTTTCCTCAAAAAACGAACAAATAAATTTAGATTGGGAACGTTATTATCATCAAGGCAAATATTTATTTTATCTGGCAAAAGCAGAGAAAAAACTAGGTGAAATCAAAGCTTGTATAGCTACTTTTGAACAAGCAAAAGATACCACAAAGCCTGAATATAATCCTGAATTTTACATTGATATTCTCACAGGATTACGAGAAATTTATTCCCAAGAAAAAGAATATTTAAAAGCTTTTAATGTTAAACAATAAAAAATTAAAACAGAACAACAATTTGGATTTCAAGCTTTTATTGGTGCCAATCGTTTAAGAGATATAAAACTAAATATTAACCCCGCTTTACCTCAGTTGAGGCGAGAAACTAATCAAAAACAACTGACTCAAGAAATAGCTGCATCTGGACGACAGTCTGATGTAGAAATATTGGTAGAAAGAATTAGTCGTCCTGACTATAAATTAATAGTTATTCATGGGCAATCAGGAGTAGGTAAAAGTTCGATTTTGCAAGCTGGATTAGTTCCGACTTTAGAAGGGAAATCAATTGCTACTCGTGATGTAGTAGTGGTTTTGCAACGAATTTATGTGAATTGGATTTCTGAATTAGGGAAACTTTTAGCGGAAAAACTGCAAATAATTGCCAATTTAACAGTTACTTCAGAGAATCTAAATTCGGCTGAGAAAATTTTTGCTCAGTTGCAGAATAAATCAGAATTGAATTTACTGACAGTCATAGTTTTTGACCAATTTGAGGAATTTTTCTTTGCCAATATGGAACCAAAGGATAAACGAGAATTTGCTCAATTTCTCCAAGAATGTTTAAAAATCCCATTTGTGAAAATAGTTTTATCCTTACGGTCAGATTATATTCATTATTTATTAGATTTTAATCGCTTGGGAAATTTAGAGGCAATTAATAATAATATTTTAGACAAAAATATCCTCTATTACTTAGGAAATTTTTCTCAGTCACAGGCGAAATTAGTTATTCAAGGATTAACGGCAAATTCTCAGTTTAAAATAGATGGAAATCTGACAGAAAAGTTTGTAAAAGACTTAGCTCAGGAGTTGGGAGAAATTCGTCCAATTGAGTTGCAAGTAGTAGGGGCACAATTGCAGGCCGACAATATTACGACTTTAGCAAAATATCAAGAATTAGGAGATAATCCTAAAGCCGAATTGGTAGAGCGATATTTAGCATCAGTAGTTAGTGATTGTGGGGTTGAAAATGCAAAATTAGCTTGGTTAGTATTGCTATTGTTAACTGATGAAAATAATACTCGACCATTGAAAACTCAAGCCGAGTTGTTGAAAAAAAGTAAGTTTAGTTCGGAAGAGTTAGAGTTAGTATTAAATATTTTTGTAGATTCGGGCTTGGTGTTTTTGTTGCCAGAAAATTCAGCAGACCACTATCAGTTAGTACATGATTATTTGGTAGGGTTTATTCGGCAAAGAAAAGATGTAGAAATATTAGAGGAACTCAAACAGGAAAAGGAAAAACGACGGGAGGAACAAGAAAAACGACAAAAGTTGCAGAAGTCTTTGGTTAGAGGTTCGGTTGCTGCTTCATTAGTGATGGGAGTATTGGCAGCAGGGATGACAAGATTTGCCTTGGAGGAACAAAGGGAGGGTAGACGAGCAGAAAAGCAAACTATTATTGCTCAGGCAAATGAGTCTAGAGCGTTGTCTATTTCAGGTGAGCGATGGGATGGGTTGATGACTGCTATGGAGGCTAGGCAAAAACAAATGGATGCTAAATTTGAAGCAACGGATCGGGTTAGCAAGATTACAAATGCTCTACAAGTCGCAGTTTACAAACGTAACAACGATGAGGAATTTAGAGAATTAAACCGTCTTCATGGGCACGATAATTCTGTCTATGGTGTAGCATTTAGTCCTGATGGAGAGACTATAGCAACTGCTAGTGATGACAAAACAGTGAAATTGTGGAACCGTCAGGGGAAATTATTGCAAACTCTCACTGGGCATCAAAATTCAGTCAGAGATATAGCATTTAGTCCTGATGGAGAGACTATAGCAACTGCTAGTGATGACAAAACAGT
>NZ_JBNHEQ010000026.1:124-5101 GCF_050016015.1 Dapis hubbardiae BLCC-M172 | reverse complement strand
ACAAAACAGTAAAATTGTGGAACCGTCAGGGGAAATTATTGCAGACTCTCATCGGTCATGACAATTGGGTTAGGGGTGTAGCATTTAGTCCTGATAGCCAGATGATTGCAACTGCTAGTGGAGACAAAACAGTAAAATTGTGGAACCGTCAGGGGAAATTATTGCAGACTCTCATCGGCCATCAAAATTCGGTCAGAGGTGTTGCATTTAGTCCAGATGGAAGGACTATAGCAACTGCTAGTGATGATAAAACAGTGAAGTTGTGGAATCATGAGGGGAAATTATTGCAGACTCTCATCGGTCATGACAATTGGGTCAGGGGTGTAGCCTTGAGCAATGATGGCCAGATGATTGCTTCTGTTAGTTCTGACAAAACAGTGAAGTTGTGGAATCATGAGGGGAAATTATTGCAGACTCTCATCGGCCATGAGGGTAGGATCAGAGGTGTTGCATTTAGTCCCGATGGAGAGACTATAGCGACTGCAAGTGATGATGGTACCGTGAAATTGTGGCAGCGTCAAGGCCAATTGTTGCAGACTCTGGAGGGGCATGAGGATTGGGTCAGGGGTGTAGCATTGAGCAATGATGGCCAGATGATTGCTTCTGTTAGTTCTGACAAAACAGTGAAGTTGTGGAATCATGAGGGGAAATTATTGCAGACTCTCACCGGCCATGAGGATAGGGTCAGAGGTGTAGCATTGAGTTCCGATGGAGAGACTATAGCAACTGCAAGTGATGATGATACGGTGAAATTGTGGAACCGTCAGGGGAAATTATTGCAGACTCTCACCGGGCATCAAAATTCGGTCTATGGTGTAGCCTTTAGTCCCGATGGAGAGACTATTGCAACTGCTAGTTATGACAAAACAGTGAAATTGTGGAACAGTCAGGGGAAATTATTACAGACTCTCACCGACCATGAGAATTGGGTTAGAGGTGTAGCATTTAGTCCTGATAGCCAGATGATTGCAACTGCTAATAGTGACAATACAGTGCAGTTGTCGAATAAAGAGGGGCATCTGTTGCAGACTCTAACCGGCCATCAGGATTCGGTTATTGGTGTAGCATTTAGTCCTGATGGAAAGACTATTGCTTCTGCTAGTGCTGACAGAACCGTGAAATTGTGGACAAATTGGCAAATAGAAGATTTAACTAAGCTTGGTTGTGAGTGGTTAAATGATTACCTAATTTCCTATCCTCAGGAGTTAGAGAAACTGAGAATTTGCCAAACCTACGGACGGATGAAAGTAGCGGCTGGTAGTTGGATAATTGAGGGAGAGAAGTTGGCAAGGGAAAGTGAGGGGGAAGCAGAAAAACTTGAAGAAGCAGTTGCAGCATTTAAAACAGCACTGAAATGGAATTCAGACCTCAACCTCAACCCAAAAGTTAGAGCAGAATCATTAGTTGAGGCAGAAAAGTTGATGGAGAAAGGAACGGAATTAGCAAGACAAGGAAAAATTGAGGAAGCAATAGAAAAGTATCAACGAGCAAAAGAACTTGATAAAGTAGCATTTATGCCTACTCTACAAAATATTGACCCAGAAGCTAAAGCTAAATATCAGGCAGTAGATGCTTTATTGCTTAAAGGGAGTCAGCTTGCGATGGCAGGTAAATTTAAGGTAGCTATAGACTCCTACAAACAAGCAGAAAAAATCGACCCCACTCACATTTATGCTCGTAATTGGAATACACTTTGTCGTCAAGGTAGTCTCTATAAACAAGCTGCTGATGTGATGTTTGCCTGTGACAACGCAGTTGCCCTTAGCCCAAAAAATGCCTCTATTCTTGATAGTCGGGGAATTGCCAGGGCGTTAACTGGGGATATTGAAGGAGCAATTGCAGATTTTCATAAATATGTAGAATTGACTGATGATGAGAAGGATAAAGCGCAACGGCAAGAATGGATAAAAGCACTCCAGGCAGGGGAAAACCCCTTTACTGATGAGGTATTGCAGGAGTTGAGATAGTAGGATGATATAATTCAATTGCTCATACCATAAAAATTATTTGTGTTATAATATTGTTCAAATAACTTTCAAGAAATTGCCCTAATATGACATTACCAAAATTATTAGAATTAGAAAAATCTATCCATAATTTATCATTAGATGAGAAATTATGGTTATTAGAAGCTCATTATTGTAGGGTGCGTTAGACGACGACAATTACCTGGTATCAAAGTGATTTAACAATCCGTCATAACGCACCATTTTAGGTGTGTCATTCGGTCGAGTAGGGTCTGTTTTGCGGAACTACATGAAAAAGCGCTAATCATGTTTCGGGTACGCAAGTATAGTCCAGTAGGGTGCGTTAGACGGTGATCATTACCTGGTATCAAGGTGATTTAACAATCCGTCGTAACGCACCATTTTAGGTGTGTCATTCGGTCGAGTAGGGCGTGTTTTGCGGAACTACATGAAAAAGCGCTAATCATGTTTCAGGTACACAAGCTAACGAAACCAGTTTTACCCATAAATTGCAATGGTGCGTTACGCGGTAACAATATTCACTTGATTTCAGAGTTGTTGATATTCCCGCTAACGCACCCTACTGGACTACTATCTTTCCCAAAAATCAACCTAATTCCGCATAGACAAACCTATCCGTTTCAACTTTTCATTTACTTCTAAAACTCGCACTTTTACCACTTGCCCAACTTTGACAACTTGCTTCGGATCTTTAACAAAATAATCTGCTAATTGAGAGATATGTACTAATCCATCTTGATGAACTCCCACATCAACAAATGCACCAAAATTTGCCACATTAGTTACTATTCCTTCTAACTCCATTCCTACTTCTAAATCCTTAATTTCTTTAATTCCTTCTCGAAAAGTTGCATACTTAAATTCTGCTCTGGGGTCGCGCCCTGGTTTTTCCAATTCACCAATAATATCTTTCAGAGTTGGTGCCCCAATTTTATCGGTGACATACTTTTTTAAATCCAGAGATTTGACTTTTTTTGATATCTGATTAATCTGATTTATCGACACTCCTAAATCTTGAGCGATTGCCTTAACTACGGAATAACTTTCTGGATGTACTGCGGTATTATCTAAAGGATTTTTACCGCTCCGAATTCGCAAAAATCCAGCACAAAGTTCAAAAGTTTTTCCACCCAATTTTGACACTTTTAAAATTTCTTGGCGACTTTGAAAAGCTCCATTTTCATTCCGATATCTAACTAAATTTTTTGCCACTGTGGAACTCATACCAGAAACAAAAATCAGTAGTTCTTTGGAGGCAGTATTCAAATCTACTCCTACATAATTTACACAACTTTCTACAGTTTCATCTAACTTTTTTTTCAACAATTTTTGGTCTACATCATGTTGATATTGACCGACTCCAATAGACTTAGGTTCTATTTTTACAAGTTCTGCTAAAGGGTCTTGTAAACGTCTACCAATACTAATAGCTCCTCGGACGGTAATATCTAATTCTGGAAATTCTTCTATTGCTACTTTAGAAGCAGAATAAATCGAAGCTCCAGATTCATTAACTATAACTTTTATTGGCTTTTTATCCAAAGTAGAAATTACTTCGGTGATAAATTCATCTGTTTCTCTTCCTGCCGTACCATTACCAATAGCAATTAATTCAATTTTGTACTTTTGAATTAACTGTTTAATTGTTGTAGTAGCCTGTTGTTTTTGAGCCGCAGATTGATGAGGAAATATGGCTTGATATTCTAAGAATTTACCCGTTTCACCTAACACCGCAACTTTACACCCGGTTCTAAATCCTGGGTCAATTCCTAAAGTTGGTTTCATTCCCGCAGGAGGAGATAATAATAATTCTCTGAGATTAGTTTCAAAAGTTTTAATTGACTCAATATCTGCCTCAGCTTTCTTTTGAGTTCTTACTTCATTTATCAAGGAATTTTTCATCAAACGATTAAAGGAATCTTTGAGCATTTCCTGATAAAAAGTTCTGATTTCTTTAACCCTGCTACGAATTTCTGAATCTGCTAAATAACCAAGAATAAATTCTCGGTCAAAATCTAGTTCTAAATTTAAGATTCCTTCAGCTTCACCTCTGAACAAAGCCAACATATTATGAGGAGCAATATCTTTAATATTTACCTGAAAATTTCGATACATTTCAAACTTAGTAGTACCTTCTGGATAATCATCTTTTATTTTGGAAGTAAAACAACAAGAGTTGAGAAAATATTCTCGAATATAAGTGCGTAATTCTGCTTTTTCTGCAACTGCTTCTGCCAAAATATCAGACGATCCTTGCAAAGCATCTTCTAAATTTTTGACACCTTTTTCCTCAGCAATATATTTAACTGCTTCTTCTTCAATAGATACAATTTTTGCTTGAGGATGATTCAGAGATTTGATAAATTCTGCCAAAGGTTCTAAACCTTTTTCCCTAGCAATAGTTGCCTTAGTTCGGCGCTTTGGTTTATAGGGAAGATAAAGGTCTTCTAATTCTGTTTTTTGGAAACAAGACTCTATTTTTTCCTGTAATTCGTCCGTAAGTTTACCAGCTTCAGAAATTGCTTTTAATATTACTTTTTTTCTTTCTTCAAGTTCCTGAAGATAAGTAAATCTATCCCAAATATTTCGCAGTTGAGTTTCATCCAGGGAACCAGTATATTCTTTTCGATAACGAGCAACAAAAGGAATAGTTGCTCCTCCACTTAAAAGTTCCAGAGCATTTTTAATATTTTTCGGATTGATATTTAATTCTTGAGCTAAGGTTTTATTTATGTCCAACATGAGCTATCTAGATAAATAGAATTTTTGATTATTTTATACCAAATAGAAATCCTAAGTAGATTGTAATATTTTATCGTAAGGTTTTAGTTTCCAAACCCAAGGGAAAATGGGATGAGGTTTATTTTATCCTCAAGTTTAGTTCTCCCAACCTAAGCAAAAATTCGATTCACCTGTCAGATTTTTTCCGAAATTTTCTCCCAACCTAAGCAAAAATTCGATTCACCTGTCAGATTTTTTCCGAAATTTT
>NZ_JBNHEQ010000025.1:31797-33106 GCF_050016015.1 Dapis hubbardiae BLCC-M172 | reverse complement strand
CCCCACTCCCCCACTCCCCCACTCCCCCACTCCCCCACTCCCCCACTCCCCCACTTTCCCACTCCCCCACTCCCCCACTCCCCCACTACCCCACTCCCCCACTTCCCCACTCCCCCACTCCCCCACTCCCCCACTCCCCCACTCCCCTACTCTCTTATGAATCTAGTTCTCAAAATATCAGCAACAGTAGGACAATAACTAGGCAATTCAAAAGTTGCTGGATTAATAGGATTTTGATATGTAAAATGGCGATATTCTAAACAGAATCTATCCCAAGCTGCAACTTGAATTTTGAAGACTGAAATTATTACCTCTATCAACCAAGGAGCCAAATTAAAACGAAAAAATATTCGTTTCTTCAGATATGCACAAATTTCTTCAACAGCTTGATTTACTGTAACTTTTGGATTTCCTAAAATTAATTTTTGTAGTTCTTTTGACTGGGGTGGGTTTTCTACTAAATAAATAACCACTTGAGCAATATCAGCAGCATGAATAAAATGGAAACTACCCTCAGCTTTTAACCACCGAATTAAACCAATATGTTTAATTATTTCTGGCAAACCAGCAGATAGATGAGAGTATGGTTTTTCTTGATCTCCTCCTAAAACTAAGGTAGGAAAAAGACAAGTCAGAGGGGGTACATTTTTGAGTCGAGATAACTGATACATACAGTCATATTTAGAACGAATATAGTCAGTACCAATCTCTCCAGCTTTTTTAAGTAATCTGTTATTTTGGTCAAGAATACTGGCAGTGGAAAAATAGAGGATATTTTCACATACTTCTGGATTTAGTAATGTGATTAATTTCAGAGTTTTAATTACATTAATATCGAATACTTCCTGCAAATTTCCCCAAGCAGTAGCAGCTAAAATTGCTACATTAATTTCTTGGAGTAAGGAGGAAAACTGCTCAATTTCTCTCAAGTTTGCGTTTAAAATATTAATACCAGGACGAGCTTTATAGTCAACTTTTAATTTATCTGGGTTCCTAACTAATAGGTAAAGTTCGTGGTTGGTATTTTGAATTAGGGATTCGACAATATAGTGACCAATACATCCACTACCACCTGTGATAAAAATCCGTTTATGACTCATAGAAATTAGTTATTGGTTATTGGTTATTAGTTATTAGTTATTAGTTATTAGCAAAATTTGTAGTGGACTGACACACCTTAAATGGTGCATTAGAAAAAAATGCCTAAACCTTACTATAAGAAGAATTATATGAAAAAAGTGGTCTGCACAGTTGGAGCAATAGTTAATTCATTTTCTGAAGCACTCGCCAGAGGTGATGGTTAGTGAAA
>NZ_JBNHEQ010000025.1:29943-31697 GCF_050016015.1 Dapis hubbardiae BLCC-M172 | reverse complement strand
TAGAATTTTCCTTCTATTGCGTATAGAGCAATAGTTAATTCATTTTCTGAAGCACCTGGTAGATGGAGGTAGATAGTGGAATTTTTCTGACTATTGGGTATAGAGAAATAGTTCATACATTTTCTGAAACTCAACCAAAAGATACAATCTTCTACTAGAAATTTAGGGGTAGGTTAGAAACCCACTCCTAAAAAAATTAATCCAAATCTCAAATATGCTTGAACTGAACTTAAGCAGTTACTGCTAGTAAATTACTTACCTCTTTGGCAGTTTTAAAGAAATACTCTACATTTTCTTCAGGAGTCTTTTGCAAAACACCATGTCCTAAATTTAATATATGACCTCGGTTGCCAGCTTTGCGGATAGTTTCCAAAATACGAGATTTGATAAACTCTTTAGAACCAAATAGTACACCGGGGTCTATATTTCCCTGAATACCAATATTCTTACCAAGGCGTTGTCTAGCTTCACCAATATCTACAGTCCAGTCTACACTGACTATATCAACACCAGTCTGGGTCATTCTCTCCAATATTCCAGCACTGCCATTAATATATAGAATGAAAGGTGTATTAGGATGAGTCTTCTTAACCTGCTGGACTACTAATTTTTGATAAGGTAAAGCATAAGTTTCATAATCTTGAGGGCTAAGTTGACCCGCCCAAGAATCAAACATTTGGATAACTTGCGCTCCACTATTTATTTGATAACGAGCATAAACGGCGATCGCTTCTGCTAGCTTTCCTAGAAACTGATGCAACATTTCTGGCTCACAAAAAGCCATTTTTTTGATATTTGTATAGTCTTTACAACTCTTGCCTTCTATAGCATAAGCAGCTAAAGTCCAAGGTGCTCCAACAAAACCTAAAACTGCTGCCTCGTTTTTAACTTCTTGTCTAAGAGTTTGTAAAATTTCTCGAATAAAAGGAAGAGACTCTTCTGGTTCGATAGGGTGAAGTTGGTCTATTTGAGATTGAGTGCGAATGGGCGGATCGATAATTGGTCCTTTACTTTCGACTATATCAAAATCAATTCCTATTGCTGGAAGTGGGGTTAAGATATCTGAGAATAAAATTACTCCATCAGGTTTAAAAGCGTGGAAAGGTTGCAGAGATATTTCCACAGCAATATCTACGTTTTCGGAACGCTCGCGAAATGAGGGGTATTTCTCTCGTAAATCTCGATAAGCTTTCATGTAGCGGCCCGCTTGTCTCATCATCCAGACAGGGGGACGGTCTAATAATTCACCCTGAGTTGCTCGTAATAAATAGGGTATTTGGCTTGATTCGGCCATATTTACTTTACCTTCTACTTCTAAAATCTTTCATCTTAACTAGCAGGTCATTTCAGTTATCAGTTAACAGTTATCAGTTAACAGTATCTCATGCAATAGGGATACTTGAAATACTGAAGTTGCTTTTTTTATCTCCTTAAAAGGGGGAGCCTTGAGACCTGATTTTTTGGCCAACTTCAACTTTATTGTCCTGATCTGTAAGTTTACAAGGGTGTGACATTTGTGGAAATAGTCGGGTCTGGATTGTAACGAAAGTTTACTATTCGGAAAGGGAGTGTGGGAAGTGTGGGGAGTTTGGGGAGTTTGGGGAGTGGGGGACTCAGAAATAGGAAGTAGTAATTAATTCTTTTTGGCAAGCAGTATAGTTTAGTTTTGCATCTGAATTTTTCTAATATATTCTTTTTTTAGGGAGTAGGGAGTAGGGAGTAGGGGGGAGTGGGGGACTCAGAAATAGGAAGTA
>NZ_JBNHEQ010000025.1:26407-29843 GCF_050016015.1 Dapis hubbardiae BLCC-M172 | reverse complement strand
TTCTTTTTGCCAAGCACTATGGTTTAGTTTTGCATCTGAATTTTTTTAATATATTCTTTTTTTAGGGAGTAGGGAGTAGGGAGTAGGGAGTAGGGGGGAGTGGGGGACTCAGAAATAGGAAGTAGTAATTAATTCTTTTTGCCAAGCACTATGGTTTAGTTTTGCATCTGAATTTTTTTAATATATTGTTTGAATAAGGGGGATAGGCTAAATAAGCTATTGTTGGTTTTTGTTTGATTTAATAGGTATCGTCTTTTGAGGGATTGTAATCCATTGATAATATCTATTGATGAGAATGAGCTGGTTTTTTTAAGTCTTCTATTGAAAGATTTTTCTCGAAGTTACTTATTGTTAAAACTATTTGTTTTTCGACATCAGATATTCTCTGGTATGAGGTATAGAAAAGTAGTTTCATTTCTTCTGTAATGATTAAATTCTCTTCAGCTATTAACTGAGATACTGAGTCTTGAAAAATATCTTTGATTAAAGTGCTTATGTATTGTAAATATAAGGGATTGCCTAAATACATATTGTTTAAGTTTATCCAATCTTCTGGATCTTGGAGTTTATATTCTTGGATTATTTCTATTCCGGCTAAATTATCTAAGCCTTCTAATTCTAAATTTTGAATCGGATATAGTTCTCGGTCTAAGGTGGTCATTTCTTGAGATTTTTCTTGACTAATTAATAGTAAACAACTTTGATGTTCGGTTTGAGCGACCGCTTGGAAGAGGTTTTGATATTCTGTGTGTTGTTTTTGATATTGTCCGGCAATTTTTCCACTGATAAATATGTTTTGTACGTCGTCAAGAACTATTAAACTTTTTTGTCTAGATAATAAGTCAAAAAGTTGGGTTAGTTGTTCGTCTGAGATGAGAATATTTTGATTTTGGATAGTGATTTTTTTTAATAGGTCTGTCATTAGGGAATTTAGGGATTTGACAAGTTTTAAGTTTCTCCAAATTACTACATCGAAGTTTTGAATATTCAGGTCAATAAATCTTTTTACTAGGGTGGTTTTGCCAATACCGCTTATTCCTAATACTGCCATTAGACGAGTTTTTTGATGGAAGATATAGTTGGATAAAGTTTCTAGTTCTTTAGTTCGTCCGTAAAAGTAAGTAGGATTAATTGTAGGGGCGATACTTAAATCCTGAAAGGTTGTTTTAGTTGTATCTTCGATTTGAGAATCTTGAGGATATTTTTGATATTGATATAGAGTTTGTAAGCCGAAGTTAAAATTACAATTAGTTCTACAAATAGATGATTTTTCTTGTATGTGTAATCTTTCGATAGTAGAGCAAAAATTAGACTTATTAATATCTTCTCCTAAACTTTCGGAAAAAGTTTTCCATAACTGATAACCTACATCTCGAATTCGACTTTCGCTACGATTACATTCTTGTGCAATATTTTCATAAGTTTTACCTTGCCAAACACCTTTAATAACTGTTTCCTGAATATCATCTAAATGTTTTCCTCTATGAGCAAAAACTAGGCGATCGGCAAATTGCAAAACTTCCGTAATAGTCATTTAGTTTAATCCTGATAATAGTTTCAACCATTTTAGCTCATCTTCATAGGACGTTTTAGGATATTTTGCTATATTGACTTGATTTTTATTTACAAAAATCACGATTTAATCAGGCAATTTACTATAGTCAAAACTACGTTTAACTCTTAAATTGGATTTTAGGGTATGATTAAAATTTTTCTAACTCAATATTATGAGTAGTTAATATTTTTAGCCTGTCTGAACTTAAATTGTACAGTCTGAAAAAAGCTGAGTGATAAGTGTCAGTAAAAGAATAACTTTGAAGTCAAATTAAGGGTGAATACTAATTTACCAAAATCTTCTCCAGAACCAGAAGAAGTAAAACCATCAGTTCTAAAAATTAGAGGAAAAACCTTAATCTTTAAAAATACTATTTATCAGATTAGCAACATTACCAGTATTAGTCTAATTGAAGTTCAAAAAACTAAAAAAACAACTAGCAACTTTTCTATTTTACGAGTTATTGGTTCTGTATTACTTATTTCTATAGGTATTATATTACTTCAATCTCGAAACACAAACTTCCAAATCTTTGGCTTATTACTGATAATAGTTGATATTTTACTATTGTGTCATTATAGACCTAATAGAACTTCTGAACAGTATGGTCTAGTTATTGAAGGAAATTCTGGCTATAAAAACACTATAATTAGCCCAAATAAACTATTGATTCAAAACATAATTGTTGAATTATGGTTTGTTATGAATTCTGGATCGGAGAAATTAAAGCCCTCAACCTTTAACTTTAATGATTATTCCATAAATGGAAATATTGTAGGAACCAATATTAATTCTCCTATCCTATCTAACAATAGTTCTCAGGGAAGTATAGATGTAGATGTAGAGGTAGCAGATTTATTACTATAGTTCCTTCAAATTTATAGTTAAAAGGTATCTGATTATTTTTAAAGTAATAAATTTTTCATAATTAAGTAAGGTTCACATATGAAAGAAAACTCTATCAGCATTGGCTCAAATGAAAATTCCCCTCTAACTGTAGGTAATGAAGTTGAGGGGGATATTAGTATTAATGTTACTTCTTCTATCAATAAATTACCAGATTCTTCTGAACCTAATAAACCAGGAATTAAAGAATCTTTGACTCTACTTCAAAAAGCAATTGAAGCAGACTCAAATTTAACTCAAGAGGATAAAGAAGAAGCTTTAAAACAATTACAAAGTCTGGCAGAAGCAGGAAAAAATCCCCAGGGAAACCAACAAATTGCGAAAGGAGTAATTAGATTTTTTAAAGGACTATTTACAGAGTTACCTAAGACAGCAAAATTAATCGAACAGTGGGAAAAATTATTACCAGCGATCGCCAGTTTCTTTGGATTTTAAAATTAGGATATATGAGCAAATATTCAAATAACGAAAAGACAACTAAATTGGTGATGAATTAAAATTTATCCTCTTACTTAAATACATCAGAAAATTTAGAGAAAAAATTTACTATCTGTAGGTTGGGTTGGCAAAGGAAACCTAACAAAAATAGAGATGTATCTCAATCTTTTTCCCCTTTCCTTTTACAGTATTTATTGGGTGGCGCTGTTGCTTAACCCAACCTAGGGTAATTCCGAGTTTGATATATCAGAAAATTCAGAGAAAAAATTTACTATCTGTAGGTTGGGTTGGCAAAGGAAACCTAACAAAAATAGAGATGTATCTCAATCTTTTTCCCCTTTCCTTTTACAGTATTTATTGGGTGGCGCTGTTGCTTAACCCAACCTAGGGTAATTCCGAGTTTGATATATCAGAAAATTCAGAGAAAAAATTTACTATCTGTAGGTTGGGTTGGCAAAGGAAACCTAACAAAAATAGAGATGTATCTCAATCTTTTTCCCCTTTCCTTTTACAGTATTTATTGGGTGGCGCTGTTGC
>NZ_JBNHEQ010000025.1:5692-26307 GCF_050016015.1 Dapis hubbardiae BLCC-M172 | reverse complement strand
AGGTTAGGTTGACAAAGGAAACCTAACAAAAATAGAGGTATATCTCAATCTTTTTCCCCTTTCCTTTTACAGTATTTATTGGGTGGCGCTGTTGCTTAACCCAACCTAGGGTAATTCCGAGTTTGATATATCAGAAAATTCAGAGAAAAAATTTACTATCTGTAGGTTAGGTTGACAAAGGAAACCTAACAAAAATAGAGGTATATCTCAATCTTTTTTCCCTTTCCTTTTACAGTATTTATTGGGTGGCGCTGTTGCTTAACCCAACCTAGGGTAATTCCGAGTTTGATATATCAGAAAATTCAGAGAAAAAATTTACTATCTGTAGGTTAGGTTGACAAAGGAAACCTAACAAAAATAGAGGTATATCTCAATCTTTTTTCCCTATTTCCTTTTTCCCTAACTCTATTTCTTTATTTCCAAGTTCAAAGCCATTTTCTTTAACATAAACATAAGGAATAGTTGTAGCCTGAAAATCAACTATATTGGCTGAATTTTGTACCCACTGACAATAAAGTGGATTTAATTCTTGATAAATTTGTTTGAGACTTTGTATTTCTAGCTCAAGTTGATTAGCTTTTTCGTTAACTTTTTTCACTTGTTCCTGTAATAATTTTCCCCCTTCGTAAACTTGCTGTTGTAATTCCAGCCATTCCAGTCGAGATTTTTTTGGTTGTAGGGTAGTTTTCTTCTGATTAAGTTGCGCTTCTAATACTTTTATAGCTTGATTAATTTCTTGCATTTCTGCTTGCCACTTTGCAGTTTCTTCAGCATTTTTTTTACGAAAATCTGCTACTGCTTCAGGAGTATTATCTTTGGGAAAACTAACATTTATTTGGAAAGAGAAACGTTTTTGATTAAGTTCATATAGTTGAGCTTGTAAAGCATTTATTTCTGTTTGTAAGGTTTCTACTTCTAATTTGATTTCAGCTAAATTTTCTTTCATAACTTGAGTAGGATTTAATTTATAGCAATCGTCATTTCAGTTAGCCTCCTATCGGAGGAACTACATTAACAGTTAGCCTCCTCCGGAGGAACTGCGTTAACAGTTATCAGTACCTTCGACTAAGGTATTGAGATTTATAGCGGTTTTCACAAAGGTAGACTACAAAACTTTTTCCTTCTTCTTTTAAACCAAAATCTCTGTACTCTATATTAATGAAAACTCTTATAAATACTGAATTGAATATTTTTTTTATCCCATTAAAATGGGAAGTACATACCCTGATTTTTTGGTAAATGATATGTGAAAAAAACTATAGGGGTTTGGTTTCTAAATCCCATTTTTACTTAGGTTTGGAGATTAAACCCCTACAATAAAATATTACAACATAAGAGCAAATTACTATAGTCGATTAGGAACTACTATATATCCAGTTGTGCTATCTCCTAATACCAAATTTTTTGCTTTACCCCAATACCACCAATATGCACCAATATAAGCACAAATTAAACTATCTAATTTATCTTCTGTAGTTTTGAGAGTTGTCATACTATTAATTTTTTCCATATCTAAGAAATTATCGGAAATTACTAGAGCAGGTTCTAGAGTTGGTAGGATATTTATAATGTATTGGTGGAGTTTCAAAAGTTCTGATTTTCGGTCGGCTAATCTGCCTTTTTTATATTTCAAAATTTTTTCTAACCGAAACAAATTAACTATAGCTGGATGGGGAAAAACTTCGATTTGAAAACGTCCTAGTTTTTGAGGTTCAATTGTTGGTGCATGAATAAATTCTTTTGCTTCTAAACTAATGCCAAATTTGACTGTTCTCTGAGCAAAAGGGCGATTAAGATTTGCTGGATAACATCCTGCATGATAACGACCAAAATATTTATGGGTAAGTTTATCTGGTAGTCTAGTTCCTGTTTGATTGGGAATTATTGTTGGAGCATCTATGGCAATTAGAGCGGGAGTTGATAGAGGAGTTAAATTATCAATCCAATTGAGAATATTTTCAATTTCTAGTATGCAGTCTAAGTCTAATATTTTTAACTTTTTGTTTGAGTATTGTAGACAGCACAAACCACTTTTTCCAGATTGCCAACCAAGGTCTATTCCGATAAATTTCATAGTTAGGGAGTAGGGAGTAGGGAGTAGGGATTAGGGAGTAGGGAGTAGGGAGTAGGGAGTAGGGAGTAGGGTTAGACTAAATAAAATATTTTGTTGAATTGCTAGAATAATTAAAAACATTTTTGAATCTTTGATAAATTATTCTGTAAATATTTTTGATGAAACTATCTGAATAGTTAGGAAGTAGGCTGAGACTGAATAAAATATTTTTGTTTAATGGCGAGAATAATTAAAAACATTTTTGAACCTTTGATAAATTATTGGGTAAATACTCTAGTTAGGGAGTAGGGAGTAGGGAGTAGGGTTAGACTGAATAAAATATTTTTGTTGAATTGCTAGAATGATTAAAAACATTTTTGAACCTTTGATAAGTTATTCTGTAAATATTTTTGATGAAACTATCTGAACCGAGATTCATTTCAACTATAAATAACAATTTTATTATTGGGTTTACTATTTTGGTAATCGCAATTTTTTGCACAGGAAATATGTCTTAAATAGGAGCGTTGAAATGCTGAATTTTATTTTTTTCCCTTGAAGACCAATTACCAAAAATAATGCTATACTTGCGTAAAACTTCAATTATTAAGTAATTAAGATAGGCAGAATAAATTATTTGATAATTACTTATCAGTTAATATCAATTATTCTTATTTTTACTACTTTCCTACTCCCCTGCCAAATAAAATGTAGAAAAGTTTTTTATAAATGGTATAAAGTGGAAGATTTAAACCTAATTTTCTGGAAATTTATGGAATAATAGAAATTATTTAGGAGTAACAAAAGTTTTTTGATTATTGTCTTTTATAAGTTCCATTGAGGGAGAAAATTTTTCAACTATTGTATCAGGAATAGCCTTACCTAAAGTAATCGCCCTAGTCGCCATAAATATTGCTAAAGCTAACCATAATATATGATTACTTTTTAACCACCAACCCACTATAGCAAAAGGTAAAAATCCTGCTAAAGTAGCAGTTAATGTAGAATTACGCAATAAGTTTCCTTTAGTTAAACCTAGAAAATAACCATCTAACATATAAGCCATACCTCCAAATCCCAAAACAGGTATTAACCATAAAACATAACTATTGATATTGTTAATAACCTGAGTATGATTAGTCAATAAACTAAATAATGGAGTAGGGAATAAACAGAATACTAAAGCAAAAATAAACCCTAGACTAAAACTAATTATTCCTGATAATTTTACCAAGACTTTTAATTGTTCTTGATTTCCTTGACCATAACTTTTTCCTGCTAAACTTTCTGTGGCAAAAGCTAAACCGTCAATAAAATAAGCTGCTAATGTTACTACTTGTAATAACAAAGCATTAGTTGCTAAAACTAAAGTATTTATGTATGAACTTAAATTAGTAAATATAGCAAAAGTAGAAATTAGGGCAAAAGTACGAATTAGAATATCTCGATTGAGAATAAAAGTTTCTCTAATTATTTGAGGTTGCCAAATATTTTTGATTAACTGAGGAATTTCTGCCAAAGATATTAAGCTAAAAACACAAATTATCCCTACTACTAAAGTTATATATTGACTAATCGCAGTAGCACTACCAGCACCGCTACTTTCCCATCCCCAACGGACAATAAAAATATAATCTAAGATAATATTTGTTCCTTTATTAACTACTGATAATAGTAAAACTTTTCCACCTTGTTCGAGTCCTAAAAACCAACCTATTAATACAAAGTTTAATAAAGTAGCAGGGGCACCCCAAATTAAACTTTGATAATAACTAATACCACTAGCTTTAACTTCTGGAGTTGCACTAAGTAAACTAAAGCCAATTTCTCGTAAAGGATATTTGAAAATTAGAATTATTGTGGCAATAGCTAAAGCAATTAAACAATTCCGTAGACAAATTTGTTTTACTTCTAAATAGTTTCCACTTCCTCTAGCTTGAGCAGTTTTACCAGTCGTACTCATGCGTAAAAAGCCGAAAGTCCAGTAAATATAGTTAAATAAAACGGTGGCTAGAGAAACTCCTGCTAAGTGGCGAATTTCATCTAAATAACCTAAAAAAGCTAAGTCTACTAGACTTGCCAAAGGCACCATTAAATTAGATAAAATATTGACTAAAGCTAATCGGAGAAAGCCATTTTGAATAACATATTTCATATTTTGAAAAGAGTCGAGATTGCGTATATCTATATTAAAAGATGACAGATAATTTTAATTTTGTATCAGAATGAGAAAACCATCTCTTTGAAGATGCCAAATATTTGATACAGCTTCAATATCCCTCAAATTGTACAGCTTTTCAAGATAATATTTTTGACTGCTGATAATGGAGTTAATAAACTTTTCAAAGCCACTACTGTTTGATTCATGGATAAAAAAAGAAAGAAAATTTATTTTCGACAATCCTCTTGTTTATAATAAGAGGTAATTATTAATTGTTAATTACTAATTGTTGAAATTTCCATATAGCCATCCTAAATAGGTCGTGACAAATCAAAAAGTAGATAAAAATTTTGAAACTCCCGCCTGTTCCCAGTTCAGTGTTCCCTAAAAGCGGTAAGGTTTTTATACACAAATAAAATAAGACTGCTATATAGAACGCATTTGGTATCTCCATAAAATAGGTCGGAGGGATAAGAAATTGATAAAAAATGGGTAATAATTGATTTGATGATTGGATGAGTGGGAGATATCTAATACACCCCATCTCCCCACCTCCCCATCTCCCCCTCTACTTTTAAATAGATACACTTAGGGGTTCTATATAGGAATCCACTCATTGGTTTTAACAATTTTTATAATAGTTAATTTTGGTTGAAAACCTTGAAAATTTTGACTCCTGTAGGGGCAAATTGCGATTAGCTACCAAGATATTATAACTTCAATAGGATTTATATATTCATTATAAATGTCATAATATTAGGGTGCATCTCATATTTGCCAAAATACTTTTTCCCTATTCCCTCCATACCTATTCCCTGTTCCCAGTTAAGTGTTCCCAGTTAAGTGTTCCCTAAAAGCGATAAATTTTTGGCTTTCTTCACGCATTGAGATGCACCCTAATATTTAGCTCATCTCAAGAATATTAGATAGTTGATAATTATCAAAAAAATAACTAAAATAATGATGGTAATAAGATATTTTTTTGACGTGGAGGAAAACTTAGTACAGAGGATTTTTTCTCCGTTTTCTTCTTAACTTTTTTCACAAAAGATTTGAGAGACCGGGGCGACCAAAATTTTTTATTAAATGCCAGAACCAATTTTTCAATATTAGAATCGTATGCAAAAAATGAGTCAGTTTGATACCTCGAAGGTGAACAAAGCTTTGAGTTTTTTTGAGAATGCTCTAATCCCTTACAAATAAAATAGGCTACAACTGTACAACAATTATTTTTGATAAAATGATATTTAGTTTTTTCTTCATATAAATTATTCTTTAAATACTTTTGATAAAACTCTCTGATCCGAGATTCATTTAAACCATTAATAACAATTTTCTTATTAGGTTTACCATCTCGGCGGTCGCAATCTTTTTCAAAGGAAACTTGTTTTTCTCTAGGAATAAAACTATTTGTTATGATAGATTCCAAAGAAGCATATTTACGAGGGTTTGGCAAAAAATCTATAGAGTTTTTAATTTTAGGATGATGACTTATATAAATTTCATCTCTTGGGTTTTTGTCATTAATAACGTGCATGGAAACGTGACCTACATCTAACCCGTATATGGCATTATATGCAGTATCTCCAAGTGTACCTTTCCAGAAGTTAATTATTACTGTCATTTTTTTAGGGAGTAGGGAATAGGTAAGAGAAA
This sequence comes from Dapis hubbardiae BLCC-M172, assembly GCF_050016015.1. Lineage (NCBI taxonomy): Bacteria > Bacillati > Cyanobacteriota > Cyanophyceae > Oscillatoriales > Microcoleaceae > Dapis > Dapis hubbardiae. The sequence continues at coordinate 20,437 of NZ_JBNHEQ010000025.1, read as the reverse complement.
ATAAGAACAACAACTGTACGTTATAACTGTAGAACTTGCTATACTATTCCCTGTAATTCATTGCAAATTAGATACTGATTAAATATAGCTCAAATTTTACAGCTTTTCAAGAGGATTATATTTTTTTAGGGAGTAGGGAGTAGGGAGTAGGGAATAGGGAAGAGAAAATAAGAACAACAACTGTACGTTATAACTGTAAATAAACTTTTAAAAGTTACTACCGCAACAAGTTTTTTGAGAAATAATTATTCAACGTCGAGAAAATAAAATTATACTTATAGCATTTTGTTGAAATGCTGAAGTACAGTTTCTCTGAGAATATTTCCCTGGTGAAGTAAATACCGACGCGAGCAAGATGCCCGCACTGGGAACATTCAATATCAACTAAAAAATTGCTGTAACTATTTTTGACGATTGAGGCATTTTGTTTTGTTTTTAACTGGAGATAAATCTTCTATTTTCGTGAATTCAATGGTTTGATTTACTGGAATATTATAAACTCTAAAGATAGCAAAACCAGCACTACAAATTGCTAGAAATCCCAGAGTGCTAATTAATGCTATTTGAGTCAATTTTTTTGTTCGAGAAGGGGCTAATACTTCTAGGGAAATTAAAGCATCAAGGGCTGATTCTGCTGATGAATATCTATCTTTATAATTAGGTTGTACCATTTTTTCTAGCCAGATAATAAAGTCTTGACTTAGGTGCTTTACTTGCTGCTGAAAATTAATTTTTCCTGTCTCATCCATGAGACTTCCTACTTCTGTTGCAGGGGTGTTTGTTAATAAACAAATTAATGTTGCACCGAGACTATATAAGTCTGATGCTGTTGTTAATTCCCGATTAAACATTTGTTCTGGAGGCATAAATCCTAATGTACCTTTGACTACGCTACTAACAGCAACTTCTCCTCCTCCTATTCTGGCAAAACCAAAGTCTACTAGGCTAATGTTCATCTGGTTATCTATTAGAATATTTTCTGGTTTTAGGTCTCTATAAATTACTGGTGGAATTCTGTTTTGGAGGTATTTAATAATTTCTATAACGGAAATTGCTATTTGTTTTATTTGTTGGGGTTGCCATTTTTGAGAGGTTGCTAAGTTTGCTAAGGAAGTGGCGTTTTTATATTCCTGTACCATGCAAAAACCTGATGGTGTTTGGAAGGAATCTAAGTAGTGGGGAATGTTGGGATTATCTAGGGTTTTTAATACTTGAACTTCTCTTTCATAAGCTTGATATTCTGACCAATGCGCTCCGGTTGTAGCAAATTGAAATTGTTTTACTACTACTGTTTTTTGAGTGTTAATTTCTGTGGCAAGATAGGTGACTCTTCCACCTGCGCGGTTGTGTCCGAGTTCTTTGATTATTTGATAGCCGTAATTGGAAAAATTGGGGTAGTTGTTCATAGTGATTATAGGTTTTTAGTGAACTGTTCAATAATGGATAATGGATAATTGATAATTACCTCTCCCTAAAAGAAAGAGGATTGAATAAAAGGAAAATTTTTTCTTGTTTCTCTTGAAATAGAATGCTTTAAACCTTAATTATTAGGTAATAGGAAGCAATTAAATTTTTACATTAGGTTCCGAGTCGCTATATTTTGATTATGGTTGAATTAAATTTGGCTCTGCTTTTCTGTATTTAGAAACTATTTTGATTGGTTTGGATAATAAGTAAATTAGGAGTATTAGAGTAGCAGAAATAGAGGCGATCGCTGCTATTGCTGAGAATAAAATTTCTCCTAAAGTAAAGCAGTGTGGTTGAGAAATGACTTCATAAAAAAGCTGATAATTTATAACTACGCTAAGGTCTAGTACTATTGTTAAAAGAGGTATAAATACTTCTTCTTCGGATAAAAATTTATCTATCAAGGCTTTCGATATTATTATTAATATTGTTACAAACATAGAGAAATACAACCAATGTACACCTCCAGATGCAATAACAATGGCAAACATTATATAAGTCACAATAGTTATTATAGAAAAAACACGAAAAATTATTATGGATTTAACAATTTTGTTGTTTATGGAATTAACTAAAGTACATACTGCTATACCTATTACTGCACACAAAATAAACATAAATACAGGATCGAATTTTAATAAATTAAGTTTGGGTAAATTCAAACCGTAAAATATAACCACTGCCACGACAAAGCGACAAAAAAAGAACATGAAAATGGAGCTACCTTCTAATTTAGCCACACTACCAGTTTTCACCTCAACATTTATAGTTTCAATTTCTGATGCTGAATTATTATGTAAAATTATCTCCCTTTTATAAATTTCATTTTCTACTAACTTACTGGTATCTACTGTAATTTCACACCCTATATTATTCCCTTCAAACTTATCAGATGAAAATGAAATCAAACTATGGTCATAAGGAGTATGAGGAGGGTCATTAACATGGGGAGCAACTTCCCATCTACCAGATAAAATTGTTTTTGGAATCGGATTACTAATCACTATAATACCTGTTAATTTTTCTCCCCATTCATTACTAGCAAGTTCCAGATTTGTTCGACTAATTCTTAGTTTTGGTAAACGATTGACATCTAAAACTCGAAGAGCAGCTAAAGCCTCCTTAGCATTTTTATATCTATCTGTATTTTTTGGTTCTGTTATCTTTTCTAACCAATTAATCCAACCTCTTTCTAATGGTGGAACTAAATGACGAAAAATTATCCGATAATTAGCATCTATTAAATTGCCAATATCTGCCGATTTTATCCCAGTTAATAAACAAATTAACGTCGCACCGAGACTATATAAATCTGAAGCTGTTGTTAATTTGCGATTAAACATTTGTTCGGGAGACATAAACCCCATCGTACCTTTTACAACACTACTTGCTGCTATTTCTCCTCCTCCCATTCTGGCAAAACCAAAGTCTACTAAATAAACTTTTAACTCCTGATCAATTAAAATATTTTCTGGTTTAATATCTCGATGAATAACTGGTTTTCGTTTACTTTGTAAATAGACTAAAATTTCCAAAATTGAAATAGCAATCTGTTTAATTTCTTGAGGTTGCCACTGACGAGAAATTACTGCTGATTCTGCTGCAATATATTCTTGAATCATGCAGAAACCATCGGTGGTTTGAAAGGAATCTAAGTATTTAGGAATTCCTGGATGATTGAGACTTTTTAAAACTGCAATTTCTTGTTCGTAAGCATCATATTCTGCCCAAGTTGCTCCTAGTTTGGCAAATTGAAATTGTTTGATAACTACGTTTTTTTGAGTCTTGATGTTTTTGGCTAAATAAGTGACTCGACCACCAATATTATTGTGACCAAGTTCTCTAATTATTTGATAGTTATGAGAAGAAAAATTAGGAGAATTATTCATAGGTTTTTACTAGGTTTTCAAGAACAGGAAGTAGTTAGGTTATTGGAGGTTTTTCCTATTCTGCCCAAGTTGCTCCTAGTTTGGCAAATTGAAATTGTTTGATAACTACGTTTTTTTGAGTCTTGATATTTTGTGCTAGGTAAGTAACTCGTCCACCAATATTATTGTGACCAAGTTCTCTAATTATTTGATAGCTATGAGAAGAAAAGTTGGGGGAATTATTCATAGGTTTTTAGTAGGTTTTAAGGAACAGAGAATAGAAAGCAATTAAATTTTTACATCCGATACTCGATCGCTCCGACTACTAATAGTTGTATTTCTCCTGAACTTATGCAGTTTAGAATTTCACAATAATATTTCCACAACAAACAAAATTTATCGCTGTTCCGAACTTTATATATTACATTCAGTAGCATAATGTAACCATCAATCCTCATAAGCGAGGAATTATGTCAAAATAATCAAGAAAACTAGATTACTGAAGATAATTACGGAGAAAAAACAGTGGACTCCAAATATAACCCTGTATCCATTGAACAAAAGTGGCAAAAAAACTGGGCTGAACAAAACCAAGATAAAACCCCTACAGACAATAATCAGCCTAAATTCTACGCTCTATCCATGTTCCCTTACCCATCCGGTAACTTACACATGGGTCATGTTCGTAACTATACTATTACCGACGTTATTGCCCGACTCAAAAGGATGCAAGGTTATCGTGTCCTGCACCCCATGGGTTGGGACGCATTTGGACTACCCGCAGAAAATGCAGCTATTGACCGGGGTATCCCACCTGCTAAATGGACCCTGCAAAATATTGCCCAAATGAAAGAACAACTAAGACGTTTGGGTTTTTCCATCGACTGGGATAAAGAAGTCGCTACCTGTACCCCCGAATACTACCGTTGGACTCAATGGATATTCCTCCAATTTTTCCAAGCAGGTTTGGCCTATCAAAAAGAATCTGCCGTTAACTGGGACCCCATCGACCAAACCGTACTGGCCAACGAACAGGTAGATGGCGAAGGTCGTTCCTGGCGTTCCGGGGCAAAAGTCGAACGTAAATTGTTGCGTCAGTGGTTCTTCAAAATTACCGACTATGCTGAACAACTCCTCAACGACTTGGATAAATTACCTGGTTGGCCGGAACGAGTGAAACTAATGCAGGCGAACTGGATAGGAAAATCTGTCGGAGCTTATTTGGAATTTCCCATAGTGGGGATGGATAAAAAAATTGGAGTATTTACCACCAGACCCGATACAGTCTATGGCGTCAGTTACGTTGTTTTGGCTCCCGAACATCCTTTGACGGTGCAGGTGACAACCCCCGAACAACAAGCTACCGTCGAAAATTTTATTAAAGAAGTAGCTGCCGAAAGTGAATTAGAACGTACCGCCGAAGACAAACCAAAACGTGGCGTTCCTACTGGTGGCAAAGCTATCAACCCATTCAATAATCAAGAAGTTCCCATCTGGATCGCCGACTATGTACTCTATGAATATGGTACAGGTGCAGTTATGGGAGTACCCGCTCACGACGTGCGCGACTTTCAGTTTGCTAAACAATACGATCTACCCGTTAAACAGGTTATTGTGGCGGATGATTCGGATAATGATGATGATGAGATGTCAGAAGCTTATACCGATGTTGGTATTATGGTTAACTCCGGTTCCTTTAACGGGGAAAAATCTACTTTTGCCAAAAAAGCAATTATTGAACTTGCTGAGGATGAAGGTTATGGAGAAGGTCGCATACAATATCGTTTGCGAGATTGGTTAATTTCTAGACAACGTTACTGGGGCGCACCAATACCTATTATTCACTGTCCGAACTGTGGTGCTGTACCTGTACCAGATGAAGATTTGCCTGTGAAGTTGCCCGAAAGTGTAGAATTTTCTGGTCGGGGTCCGTCACCTTTGGCAAAATTAGAAGATTGGGTGAATGTTCCTTGTCCTAGTTGTGGTACTCCGGCAAAACGCGAAACCGACACGATGGATACTTTTATAGATTCGTCTTGGTATTATTTGCGTTATCCAGATGCGACAAATGAAGAGCAGGTGTTTGACTCGGAAATGGTAAATGACTGGTTGCCTGTAGATCAATATGTAGGTGGTATCGAACACGCGATTTTACATTTGTTGTATTCCAGATTTTTTACTAAGGTTTTGCGCGACAGAGGTTTGTGCAATTTTGACGAACCTTTCCAAAAGTTGTTAACTCAGGGAATGGTGCAAGGTATTACTTACAAAAATCCAGTGACTGGTAAATATATTCCGTTTGCAGATGTTAACCCGGAAGAACCGAAAGACCCCAAAACTGGGGATAAATTGGAAGTATTCTTTGAGAAGATGTCTAAGTCTAAGTATAACGGTGTCGATCCTTTGGAGGTGATGGCAAAATATGGTGCGGATACGGCGCGGATGTTTATTTTGTTTAAAGCGCCACCGGAAAAAGATTTAGAGTGGGATGATGCTGATGTGCAAGGTCAGTTTCGTTTCCTGAACCGAGTCTGGTCTTTGGTAATGCAATTTTCTGCAAATAATAGTTTCACTGAGTTGAAGGCAAAAACCAATGGTATTACTCAAGCAGACTTGAAAGATTTGGGTTGGTCTCGATATTTGATTACTGAAATAACTAAAAGTCTTTCTGCATTTAAACTGAGAAATGTGGTGAAAATTTATGCTGCTGCTGATGTTAAGGTAGCAATAGAAGCTAAATTGAATCATCCCGAAACTCAGCAAGAAACTAAGGATGATTTGCAGAAAGGTTTGAGTTGGATAGAAAGTAAGTTTACTAGAGAGTTAACTAAAGCAGAGAAAGATGTTCGACGTGCGGTGCATACTGCTATCAAAGAAGTAACAGAAGATTTAGATGGAGATTATCAGTTTAATACTGCTGTTTCTGAAATGATGAAATTGAGTAATGCTCTCAGTGATGCTAGTTGCAAAGATTCTCCTATTTATGTGGAAGGTTTGGAAACTTTGCTATTGTTATTGGCACCTTTTGCACCACATCTTGCTGAGGAGTTGTGGCAAATTGCTGGTAACCTTGGTTCGGTGCATACTCATCCTTGGCCGAAGTTTGACCCGGAAGCTTTAGTGGTAGATGAAATTACATTAGTAATTCAGATTAAGGGTAAGACTAGGGGAACTATTCAGGTGCCAGCAAAAGCAGATAAAGAAACTTTGGAAAAGTTAGCGCGGGAGTCGGATGTCGCGCAGCGTAATATAGTAGGTAAGGAGATTAAAAAAGTGATTGTAGTTCCTGGAAAATTAGTTAATTTTGTGGTTGGATAAAATAGTGAGTCTGGGAAGTGACAAAGAAACTGGGTTGATTGCTCTAATTTGTTCAAATGAATAAATTTCGTTGATACACCCGGTTTCTGGGTAATATTAGGCTGTATTAATTAACCACAAAAAAGAGCGTATAGATAATTTAGTCATCTAAAAGATGACTAAAAGATAGCTGATTTATTATGGCTAATTAATTAAACTATTGCGCAATACTTTTTAGATAAAGTAGGAAAGGTGACAATAGCTAACTTTTTACTTCAATTATAGTAACACAGCCATCTTGGCTGTCAGAAAAAAAATAGCCAGGATGCCTGTGCTACGATTAATTAAACTATTGCGCAATAGTTTTGAGATGAAGTAGGAAAGGTAGCGATCGCTCAATTTTCACTTATTTCAAACACCTAATGGAATCTGAAAAGTATTTTTGACTATAATATTTCTGATGAAAATTAATATGAATAGGCTCCCAAACTTTGAAAAAAAATTCAGACGCTAAAGCTTTTATTCTAATGTTCTTTTTTACTAATTATTAGTGGAGTCTAATATGACTAAAGTTGCAATTATTGGTTCAGGACCTTGTGGTTTATCAATGTTACACGCTTTCCAACAAGCTGAACTAAAAGGTGAAAATATCCCTGAAATTGTTTGTTTTGAAAAACAAGAAAATTGGGGAGGTCTTTGGAACTATAGTTGGAGAACTGGTTCAGATCAATATGGAGACCTAGTTCATAACAGTATGTATAGACATCTTTGGTCAAATGCACCTAAAGAATGTTTAGAATTTGCTGATTATTCTTTCGATCGCCACTTTGGAAAACCAATACCTTCATTTCTTCCCCGTGAAGTATTGTATGATTATATTGTGGGTAGAGCCAAAAATGGTAATTTAAAACAGTATATTAGGTTTAATACTACAGTTACTAATGTTAATTTTAATGGCAGTATTTTTGAAGTTACATCATTAAACAGAAAAGAAAATAAATATGCAGAAGAACAATTTGATTATATAGTAGTTGCCACAGGTCACTTTTCTGTTCCTTACATTCCTGAATATGAAGGAATGAAATCTTTTCCAGGAAGAATTATGCACTCACATGACTTTAGAGACGCAGAAGAATTTAGGGGTAAGAATATAGTAGTTTTAGGAAGTAGTTATTCCGCAGAAGATATTGCATTACAATGTTATAAGTATGGAGCAAAATCTGTAACTATTGGTTATAGAAATAATCCCATTGCTTTGAAATGGCCCGAAGGAATAAAAGAAGTTTATTATCTAGATAAATTAGAAGGAAAAAAAGCTACTTTTAAGGATGGTCATACTCAAGAAGCAGATGTTTTGATTTTATGTACTGGATATTTACATCATTTTCCTTTTTTAGAAGAAAGTTTAAAATTAAAAACAAATAACAGGCTATATCCACCTAAGCTTTATAAAGGAGTAGTTTGGCAAGATAATCATAAACTAATGTATTTAGGGATGCAAAATCAGATTTATACTTTTAATCTGTTTGATTGCCAAGCTTGGTATGTTAGAGATTTAATATTAGGTAAAATTAAAATTCCCAGTGATAGTGAAGTTGACAATGATATTAATGAATGGGTAACAAAAGAGGAAAAATTAGAAGATATAATTCAGATGGTTGATTTTCAAACAGAGTATGTAAAAGAGCTACATGATGCAAGTGATTATCCCAAAATTGATTTTGAATTAATTCGTAAACATATTTACGATTTGATACATCATAAAGAAGAAGATATAATGACTTACCGTAATCGATCATTTTCTTCCCCTGTAACTGGTACTGTTGCTCCTATTCATCCTACCCCATGGGTGGAAGCTATGGATGATTCAATGGAAACTTTTCTGAAAGCAAATAGGAGAGAAAGTTGAAAAGGTAGCGATCACCTGATGATTCAGTCTTGAGAATTAATTCAACTGTTGGACAATAGTTAGAAGAGACACAGTTGGTAGCGATCGCCTCATTATTCAGTTTGGAGAATTAATTCAACTGTTGGACAATAGTTAGGAGACACAGTTGGTAGCGCTCGCCTGATGATTCAGTTTGGAGAATTACAGCACTTTTGCTGATTGATAAACCACATCGTCACAACCAAAACCTTGTAGGGACTAACCATGGTTAGTCCCTACTGTGGTCTACTGAAATGAAAACCGCTGTAATTCAACTGTTGGACAATAGTTAGGAGACACAGTTGGTAGCGATCGCCTCATTATTCAGTTTTGAGAATTAATTTAACTATTGGACAATAGTTAGAAGAGAAAAAAGGTAGCGCTCGCCTGATGATTCAGTCTGGAGAATTAATTCAACTGTTGGACAATAGTTAGGAGACACAGTTGGTAGCGATCGCCTGATGATTGAGTTTGGAGAATTAATTCAACTGTTGGACAATAGTTAGGAGACACAGTTGGTAGCGATCGCCTGATGATTGAGTTTGGAGAATTAATTCAACTGTTGGACAATAGTTAGGAGACACAGTTGGTAGCGATCGCCTGATGATTGAGTTTGGAGAATTAATTCAACTGTTGGACAATAGTTAGGAGACACAGTTGGTAGCGATCGCCTGATGATTGAGTTTGGAGAATTAATTCAACTGTTGGACAATAGTTAGGAGACACAGTTGGTAGCGATCGCCTGATGATTGAGTTTGGAGAATTAATTCAACTGTTGGACAATAGTTAGGAGACACAGTTGGTAGCGAACCCTACCTTCCGACTTCTGAGATTTTGAGTACGGAAGCAAGATGCTACCACGGCAAAACTTTCCACACTCCCTACTCCCTTACTCTTGGATAATTTTGAGCTAAAAAATTCTCAGCTTCAGAGCGATCGCTCACTTTCCCATCCAAAGTTGCAGCCAAAATATCATCCAACATCAACTTAAACTGACGCCCCGGTTTATAACCCATCAACTTCAAATCATTTCCATTCAAAATAGGTTTAACATTCGCCCACTCAATCAAATATTGCCAAACCCGACGTCGCATCGAACGCTCACATTGCAGAATAATCAAAATCAACATTGGTAAATCATACTCCCTCAACAACCACACCACCTGACTCGGAGTATCACATTTCGGCAAATTCTCCATAACCATAACCTTTGCCAACTCCAATTCCTCTAATCTTTTAATACTATCCACAGGTAACTGTAAATTTTTCCCTACCAAACCCCGATATTCAGACTCTAAACCAGCAATCAAAACCTCTAACCGCATTTGCCAATGAGATAAATTTTTCTCAGAGTCAAAACGTTGTAAACACCTATCCAGCAAACACACCTGTTGCCACAACCTCTTATCTAACTCCAAAGTACGATGAATACAACGCAACGCCCCCAAACTTCCCAATAACTTTAAAGCAGGTTTCCAGTAGTGAGCTTGTAAAATATATTTCAACTCACTTTTGAGTCGAGTTTCTAAAGCAGGCGCTCTTCTATTTTTTTCTACCTTCCCAACACTTTCGCGGTCATAAACCCCACTATTAATGGCATAACGAATATATTCCTCGGTTTTCTCTTCAATCTCAAATCCCAATCTCACTGCAAACCTTACCCCGCGATAAATACGAGTCGGATCTTCAATAAAACTATTAGGGTGTAATACCCGAATTTGTTTCTCTTGCAAATCTGACAAACCACCAAAAAAATCAAGTAACTCTCCAGCACGGGGTTTAGTCAGTCGTGCTGCCAAAGCATTAATAGTAAAATCGCGCCGATACAAATCTTGGCGAATCGAACTTACTTCAACTTCTGGGTTAGCTGCTGGATAGGGATAAAATTCTGTACGAGCAGTAGCAATATCTATCCAAAGGGAGTCTAATACTAGATCATTGTGCCAGAGGAGAGCAGCAGTTTGAAATTGACCGTGAACTTCTAAACGTGCTGTCGGGTAAATTTTTTGTAGTGCTTTTGCCAACTCTACCGCTGGAGCTGTTGCTGCTGAGTCTGAGTGACAACCATCTACAACTAAATCTATGTCTGTTAATAATAGAGTATCATCGAATTTTGATAACAGTAAGTCTCTTACTCCTCCCCCAATTAGATATAGTTGCCAACCTCTTTTTTCTGCCAACTCAGCAACCAAAGTGAGTAGTTGCCAAAGTTGGGGTGCGAGGCGATCTTCTAAAAGTTGTGTAATTGATTTACAAGTTTCACCGGGAATGCAACCAGGTTGTTGGTTTTGGGGGCGTTGTTGTTGATGCAATTCCCGTAAAACGTCGGTACGGGTGACTATTCCAACTAGACGGTTATTTTCTAAGACAGGCAACCGCCCAATATCATAAGTAACCATCAACTCTTCAATTTCTGGGAGAGTTGTTTCTGGGGAAATAGTTTTCAGTTGGGGTGTCATGTAACCTTTGACTGGAGCATGACTAAAACCATGATGCAGAGCAATATCAATATCTCGCCGAGAAATAATTCCGACTAATTCTCCAGATGAGTCTACTACTGATAAACCAGAATGACCATAACGTAATAGTATTCGGTGAGCTTCTTCTATAGATGTTTCGGGAGGAATGGTGCGAACGGGAGATGACATCAAATCTCTAGCAGTGGGTGGGTGAGGAATTTGAGAGATGAGTCTATCTACTAACTTTTCTAATGTTGCTTGGGGTTTGGTGTCTCGCCGACTAAGTGCTGCTGCTCGGTTATGACCACCACCCCCTAGAGGTTGAAATAGTTGACTGAGGTTAGTATCTGGGATGCGCGATCGCCCGATAATATTTAAGCTTTTTTCTGTTGTGTTTTTGAGGGAGTGAGTGTGAGCTAGTAATAGAGCATCTATTTCTGTCAGGTCTATTAAACTGGACGCTAAACTGGATAAACCGGGAACATATTCATCGGTGTGTAATAGTATCCACCCTATTTGATATTTTCTCACGGTGGAGCGTTGCAAATTTTCGAGAGCTGTTTTCAATAAATCTTGCAGTTGGTGTGATAAACCAGGTTCGACATATTCACCTATCACAGATAAACTTGCTCCTTGCTGCATTAACCATGCTAAAGCTGCTGCGTCTCTTGGTGTTGTATGGTCAAAAGTCAGGGAACCAGTATCAACATGAATACCCAATGCCATAATTGTTGCTTCTGCTGGAGTTAATATGGGAGTAGGTTTATTTTGGAGAGTCTGAAGTTTTTCTGTAATTAGAGTTGTACTTGCTCCAACTGCTTCTATATAGGTATGGGTAGCGGGAATATCGGTTTGAATTTCACAGTGATGGTCGTAGATGATAATTTCTGATAGGTGGGGTAAGTCTAACCATTCGGCAGTTTTTCCGAGTCGGGAGCGTGTTTGACTATCTACTATATATATAGAGCGAATTTGTTCTGGGTTAACGGAGCGACGTTCGATGATGGCAAATTCATCTCGATGGAGAGCGAGGAATTGTTTGACGGTAGGGTGACAACCGCCTGTTAGTACGAGGCGACTACCTGGGTGGAGGTGAGTTAGTCCGACAGCGGCGCCGAGAGCGTCGAAGTCTGCGGTTGTGTGGCATAAGATTATGTTCATTTATTAAAAGTCAAAAGTTAAAAGTAAGAAATCAGAAGTTTGAATTTAAGATTAGGTATTAAAATAGTATATTATCTTCTTAAAGGTAAATGGTGCAAATTTGCTAGTATTGGCATCTTGCCTGCGATGGGTATACCTCATAACAATAGAAAGCGCTGTGTTACCAAATTTAGATTGTTACGAACTCTTTGAAGTTAATTATGTATCACTATGACATTGTTGAAGAAATTCACAAAATTTGTCAAGAATACTCTCTTTCATTCAACCATGATTTGGAATTATATTTGCTGATTTACAAAAGCAGCAAGCAGAAAGTGGTAGAGAAGTTATAGATTTATCTGAAAAGGCAGATATAACGAAACGTTAGAGGAGAAAAAAACTTATGATTGCTCAACCCCAAGATTACCCAAAAATTACCCCTGAAGAATATCTAGAATGGGAAGCTAAACAGGAATTTCGCCATGAATATGTAGACGGTGAAATTTTAGCTATGACTGGAGGAAGTCTTCCTCATAATGATATTGCTCTTAATTTTTATACAGCTCTGAGACCTCATCTCCGTCAAAGAGGTTGTCGAGTTAATGTGTCTGATGCTAAAGTTGAAGATGCTAAAAATAGTTGTTATTTTTATCCAGATTTAGTTATTAGTTGTCATCCTGATGATGTAAAATCCCGTAAGTTTATCCAACATCCTAAAGTAATAATTGAAGTTCTTTCCCCTAGTACAGAAAAATACGATCGCGGCAATAAGTTTAAATATTATCGTCAATTTCCCAGTTTGCAAGAATATGTTTTAGTAGATTCAGAATCAATTTCTGTAGAAATTTTTCAACGTGGGGAGGGAAAAATTTGGCATTATTGTGCATATACAGAAGGTGAGTCAATTACATTAAAGAGTATTGAATTGACTTTTGCTATTGAGGTTTTATATGAAGGAGTTAATTTGGAAACTGATGCGGTAGAGTCAGAATAAACCTAGTGCTACATTAATTATTGGAGTTTTTCAGAACATCTAATTCATCTTGGTTTTGTTCTTACTTTTTACGATTCGATTTTTCCATACTAGCTCTAATTGTTCTAAGTTTTCTTCCTTTTTCTGAGAATGCCAAAGAGAAAATATTAAACTTCTAATACCTTTACTTTTATTACTAGCTCCACTATTCTCTGTCACAATTTCTAATTCTTTTAAGCGGTTTATCGTATCCCGAATCTGATTCTTTTGTCGATTAGCTTCATTACTATTTTTAGATGATATTTCTGGATTTAATAAACAAGCAAGTTCTCTTAAATTTGTGGTTATTTCCAGTTGAGGGCGATCGCTATTTCTCTCTATCCATTCAGTTGATAATTTGCTACCCTCATCATTAGTCTGACTATAATTTATGAGAAATTCGATTAATTTTTTAGCTCGTTTGAGGGAAATATTACTCCTGTTGCTTGCTGAAGTTTTTTGTTCTATCTCTACCTCTTCTAGGAAAATTTGCCTTTGGAAATATTCCTCAATTGCTTTGATTCCTTTTTCTGCTATTTCTCTTGGCGGACTTTTCAGGGGATTATTTCTTAAATTAAGTTCTTTTAAAGAGGAGAGTTGACAGCTCGACTCTGGAATTTTTGTTAATTGATTCCTATATAAATCAAGCCTTGTTAAATTAGATAGTTGACAGCTCGACTCTGGGATTTTTGTTAATTGATTGCTATTTAAATAAAGCTCTTTTAAAGAGGAGAGTTGACAGACTGACTCGGGAATTGTTGTTAATTGATTATTTTTTAAATTAAGGCTGTCTAAATTATAGAGTTGAGAGATAGACTCTGGGATTTTTGTTAATTGATTATTATCTAAATAAAGCCTTGTTAAATTAGATAGTTGAGAGATTGACTGTGGGATTTTTGTTAATTGATTCTCACCTAAATAAAGGGTTGTTAAATTAGATAGTTGAGAGATTGACTCTGAAATTTTTGTTAATTGATTCCCACCTAAATAAAGGGTTGTTAAATTAGATAGTTGAGAGATTGACTCTGAGATTTTTGTTAATTAATTTTGATGTCAAAAAAGCTTTGTTAAATTAGATAGTTGAGAGATTGACTCTGGGATTTTTGTTAATTGATTCTCACCTAAATAAAGGGTTGTTAAATTAGATAGTTGAGAGATTGACTCTGAGATTTTTGTTAATTAATTTTGATGTCAAAAAAGCTTTGTTAAATTAGATAGTTGAGAGATTGACTCTGGGATTTTTGTTAATTGATTCTCACCTAAATAAAGGGTTGTTAAATTAGATAGTTGAGAGATTGACTCTGAGATTTTTGTTAATTAATTTTGATGTCAAAAAAGCTTTGTTAAATTAGAGAGTTGAGAAATTGACTCTGGAATGATTGTTAATTGATTATCTTGTAAATCAATAGTTTCTAAATTAGATAGTTGAGAGATTGACTCTGGGATTTTTATTAATTGATTATGAAACAAATGAAGCTGTTTTAAATTTGTAAGTCGAGAGATTGATTCTGGGATTTTTGTTAATTGATTATGAAACAAATGAAGCTGTTTTAAATTTGTAAGTCGAGAGATTGA
>NZ_JBNHEQ010000025.1:0-5592 GCF_050016015.1 Dapis hubbardiae BLCC-M172 | reverse complement strand
TTAATTGATTATGAAACAAATGAAGCTGTTTTAAATTTGTAAGTCGAGAGATTGATTCTGGGATTTTTGTTAATTCATTATATCCTAAATAAAGAATTTATAAATTAGATAGCTGAGAGATTGATTCTGGAATTGTTGTGAATGGATTATTATATAAGTAAAGCCCTTTTAAAGACGAGAGTTGAAAGATAGACTCTGGAATTATTGTTAATTAATTCTTTCTTAAATCAAGTTTTGTTAACTTGGATAGTTGAGAGATAGACTCTGGGATTGTTCTTAATTGATTATCTTCTAAATCGAGAGTTTCTAAATTAGAGAGTTGACCGATAGACTCTGGGATTGTTGTTAATCAATTATCTTTTAAAAGAAGAGAAGTTAAACTAGAGAGTTGAGAAATAGACTCTGGGATTTTTATTAATTTATTCCATCTTAAATCAAGACTTCTTAAATTAGATATTTGAATGATAGACTCTGGAATTGTTCTTAATTGATTCTCTCTTAAATCAAGTATTGATAAATTGGTAAGTTGAGCGATCGCACCTGGAATTTTTGTTAATTGATTCTGCATTAAATAAAGAGAATGTAAATTAGTAAGTTGAGCAATCGCATCTGGGATTATTGCTAATTTATTATGCCCTAAATAAAGCCTTTCCAAATTAGATAGTTGAGAGATAAACTCTGGAATTATTGTTAATTGATTCCGCCCTAAATAAAGATTTTCTAAATTAGAGATTTGAGAGATTGACTCTGGAATTTTTCCTAATTGATTATTATATAAGTAAAGCCCTTTTAAAGAGGATCTTTGAGAGATTGACTCTGGGATTGTTGTTAATTGATTACTACTTAAATTAAGCTATTTTAAATTAGATCTTTGAGAGATTAACTCTGGGATTGCTGTTAATTGATTATTACTTAAATCAAGCTTTTATAAATTAGAGAGTTGAGAGATTGACTCTGGGATTTTTATTAATTGATTATTTCTTAAATTAAGTTCAATTAAATCTCTATTTTTCAATACCCACACTGGGATACTCGTTAACTCTTTACCACTCAAATCAAGTTTCTTTTCTAGCATCATTTTGACAAAATTATGAATTATTTTTATCTTCTGACAGAAACTATGCCAAAAGCCTTTCAAGAACAAGTCTTTTCAGTTATCAGTTATCAGTTATCAATTATCAGGTAAGCATTCAGCTATTAGCTCTCAGCTCTTCCTGCGGAATGCTGCGCAAACAGCTTTTTAATGAATGCTTGATTCATTCATTAAACTTCTACTACATTTTTACATAATTATTGGAAATATCTTGTTTTTTCATTCCTTAAAGGTAATATAGCTGATGGATGATGGCTGACTGCTGAATGCTTACGTTATCAGTTATCAGTACCTCTATGAAATAGGGATGCTTGAAATATTGAATTTTATTTTTTTAAGGGGATTAAAAAAGGATTGGCGCTCAAGGAATTTTTTTATTTTTTATCCATGAATATAGAAGCTTTATACCTTAATTTTTCGGTCAACAATTATAGAGCTATTTGTAATTATTATGGGGAAGTATTTACTAAATTTGTTTTGCTGCTTCAATTCCAACCATTAAATTAGGGAATAAACCCAGTTTCTTAGCTGGGGTGCGTAAGTTCTCGAGCTAGAGCCAGGTATTAATAATTCCTCTACAAAAAGCTAACTCTTCCCTGAAATGACCGACCTAAACTCAAAATTCACTACTCAAATTAAAATTACCACCGCACAATTTATGATACTCTAATTTCTTATAGGATTAGTTTGTTGTTGCACCGGGAGAAAAAAAATGTTAACATTCCTATTTCAATTCGTACTACTTCTATTAGTGGTATTATCTTTTATCTTAGTAGTTGGCGTACCTTTTGCCTATGCTTCTCCTCAAATCTGGAGTCAAGGCAAACCTTTGATTTTTATTGGTTCTGGTTTGTGGTTAGCACTGGTAATTGCAGTGGGTGTTTTAAACTTTTTAGTGGTTTAGGCCAAATTCAGTTATCAGTTATCAGTACCAACTGCTGAAGCTATTTAAAGGGAGCTATTGGCCTGATTTTTTTGGTAACATCAATCTGAACAGGCAATATCTAAAATCTAAGATAGGAAATAATGAATTTTAAGAGACAGGAGATAATAAGCAGCAACTTGTTATCTCTAGACTCTTACCAATTGATAGTTGATAATTGATAATTAATCCCCAGATGTTTCAAGCTTCTCCTTTTAAGGAGAAAAAAGTGCTAGGAGATTTCCGTACTTTATTTTAACTAAAGGTAATTAATAATTGATAATTAGAGATAGTTTTCATTATTCATTATCACAATAATTAACATTAAAAAAAATTCTAATATGACTGTTTTCGAGGGAACATTTACTCAAGTTGACTCTTTACGCTTTGCTATTGTAATAGCTCGTTTCAATGACTTAATTAGTGGGAAACTACTCGAAGGTTGTCAAGACTGTTTCAAACGGCATGGTGTGGATCCTAATCCAGAGGGGACTCAAGTCGATTATATTTGGATACCAGGGAGTTTTGAAATTCCTTTAGTAGCACGTCAATTGGCCATGAGTAATCGCTACGATGCGGTAATTTGTTTAGGAGCTGTAATTAAAGGCCAAACTCCTCACTTTGATTATGTAGCTGCTGAGGTATCTAAAGGAATTGCCGCAGCAGCATTTCAAACAGGAGTACCTGTAATCTTTGGAGTTTTAACCACAGATACGATGCAGCAAGCTTTAGAGAGGGCTGGTATTAAAAGTAATAAAGGTTGGGAATATGCCATGAATGCCTTAGAAATGGCAAGTTTGATGCGTCAAATTAAGGGTGGTATAAATTCCTCATCAAATAATTATAGTATTGCTGGTACAACTCAAGCATTACCAATAACTTCAAATACTTTTGTAGAGTCTGATGTATCTCCAGAAGTATGACTAAGCTAATCAAAGGTTGACTCTCAAAAAAAATTCTGCTTAGGGGTTGACAAATAAAGTTATTTGTGAAACTATAGATAGTAGTTGGAAATCGCGGGTATAGCTCAGTGGTAGAGCGCAACCTTGCCAAGGTTGATGTCGCGCGTTCGAATCGCGTTACCCGCTTGGTAGAGATATTATAATATATAAGATTTATTCTCCAATGCTTTTCAGTAGGTATTTAATAGTTAAAATACCACTGGAATTATAAACCACAGGACGAAAAATAAAAACTATAGCTTGATCGAAAGATTTTTTGAATTGAATATAGTACAGAACCCTGATTAGATATTTAGCAATCTGGTAGGAGTAGGAAAGTCCTAAGTTTAGCACATACTCTCAGTGCTTAAGCACTTGACTCCTGAAATTGTGATTCAAGACAAACGGAGGCTATAATTCTGAGGGTTGATTAGTTCACTGTAGTGTATCCATTTCAAAACTACTGTAGGTAGGAGAAGTAGATTTTTCGATCATTTTAAAGGTAAGTGTCATAACATAAACCAAGAGCCAAAAGCTGAAGATTTTGTGATAAAAAATCAATATAGCTAACACAAACTGTTGAGTCAGGTTATAGTTTAATAGGACCTAGAATTAGAATAATAGACCTATACTGAGTCTCAGATCATCTTTTTTCAATCAACGCTTTCGGTTATACAATTACTTTGCGACCTCAAAAAGCTCAAAAGATCGATTTGAATGGAGAATACCCCTGTCCATGTCGGCGTAGGGGCCGCTTAATTCCAATAGCCCTGACAGATGCCTTTGGCTGTAACCGCTGTCAGCAAATATTTGTTGTCAATGAAAATGACAATACTATTGAACAACTCTCGACTCACTATTCCTATAAGCCTGCTTGGCGATGGACAGGTAAACAGTGGTACCGGGCTTATTCCAATTGGAAGGCTCACTACTTGCCACTAGCTCTAGTAATGATTTTAGTACCTTTAGTGATTTGGCTACCTTTAGCTTTACACTCTCCTGGTTCTAATATAATTATTTGGGCAATGGTGGCAGTTCTTTTGGCCATGCTTCCTGCCTTGATGGTCTGGCTTGCTTACAGACGTTAAACTTATGAATAGGAAATATTATTCTGCTAACTTAACGATGAATATGATTCATCGTGCTTATCAAGGTTCTCTAGAACTTGCTAAAACTAAGGCTTCAAAACGCTCTATGGCCTTACAAGCAATGGCAGAAGCAATTTTACAACATAAAAATGAGATTTTAGAAGCTAATACTCTGGATTTAGAAGCAAATCGGACAATTCCTATTCCCGCGCCAATGGTTGAATTGCTGAAGTTGACTCCAGAACGACTCGAAATTACTGTTCAAATTTTACAACGACTTGGTGATTTGCCCGATCTAGTAGGGCAAGTTGTTGGTGCTTCATATCAATTAGAACGTAGTCAGAGTTATGGCCAACGTATTCCATTGGGAGTTATTGCTTTAATTTATGAGGCATTTCCAGAGTTAGTGGCGATCGCTGCTGGAATGTGTATTCAAACTGCAAATAGTTTGATTATTAGGGGTGGGAGTGAGGCTAGTAATTCTAATTTAGTTCTTACTAAGGTATTACGGTTGGCTTTGGAGCAAGTTGGTTTACCTGTGGAATGTATAGAGTTTTTACCTCCTACGGACAAGGGTTCAATTCAGGAGTTGCTTACTCAAGACCGATATATAAATTTAGTTATTCCTTATGGACGTTCTAGTTTAGTTGATCGGGTGGCAAGAGTGTCAACTGTACCAGTTTTAAAAACAGCCATGGGTAATTGTTACTTATACTGGTCTGCTACTGGTAGTTTGGATATGGTTCGTTGGATGATTTTGGATAGCTATGAAAGTAAGCCAGACCCAGTTAATGCGATAGAAAAGGTATTGATAGATCGTAAGCATAATTTTTCTATGGTAGTTAGACTTTGGAATAGTTTGAAGGAAAATGGTTTTGAAGTTAGAGGGGATGCTGCTTTAGTTGATGAGTTTCCTGATTTAATTTTGGCTGAGGATAGAGAATGGAATGAAGCTTATTTAAGTAAAGTAGTTGCTTTTAAAGTTGTTGATTCTATAGATTCAGGAATTAGATGGATTAATAATTATAGTAGTGGTCATGCTGATTGTTTGGTAGCTGAATCTTATCAGGAAAGTCGTCAGTTTGCTTTGGGTATTAATAGTGTTTGTTCTTTTATTAATAAATCTCCAAGATTTTCACGTTATCAAAGTGAAAAAGATGGTATTTTCTTGGGAATGTCTAATCAAAAATGTTTTGCTCAAGGGTTGATTGGGTTAGAAGCTTTTACTAGGATTAAATATATTATTCAAGGGAATTAGAGATTATTGTTATAGTTGTTAATTTTAAAAAAATATGACTTGCTATGAATTTTTCTGAAATTTGCCAAAATAGATTCAACAACCCATTGATACATAATACCAATTACCAAAAGTAATGCTATACTTGATTAATACTTCAGTTATTAAGTAATTATCTTGGTAGAATCATATTTTTTCTGATTTAAGGCAATTTAATATTAATTATCATTATTTTTACTACTCCCCCACTCCCCTACTCCCCCACTCCCCCACTCCCCCACTCCCCCACTCCCCCACTCCCCCACTCCCCC
>NZ_JBNHEQ010000024.1:0-3863 GCF_050016015.1 Dapis hubbardiae BLCC-M172 | reverse complement strand
GAAACTTCAACAAACCCTCCATCTCCAGAATTTTCTCCACCTTTAGCACTAATATTTCCCGCAAAATCAGTAATTCCATCAGACCAAATTATTACTCTTCCTCCATCTCCATTTGTAATAGTATCCGCAGAAATAAATGAATTATTATTGACAAAAGTTTGCTGAGAATTAGGAACAATTCCATTACCTTGAAAGTCGCCTCCTATTAATACAGTTCCTCCACCATTTAAACCATCGGCGTTGATATTGCTGTTGAGGAGAGCTACCCGTGAACCTAATACGTTAACTTGGCCTCCGGTATTAGATCCCCCCTGACCCCCCTTGTTAAAGGGGGAACTGGATTCGATCGCCCTTCCATCCTTATTAAAAAGGGGAATACTATTCATGTCCCCCCCTTCGTAAGGGGGGTTAGGGGGGATCGACACGTTGATACTTCCAGAGACAATAGCATCTCCTGGAGTATTTGCAACTAGAGTATTTGAATCTGTCAATACTATTTCACCATTAGCATTAACTATGACAGATGTGGCCTGAGCTATTTCCCCACCTGTTAAAAGTCTTGCTAAAGATAAGGGGGTGATAGAAATATTTTCCCCATTCTGTAGGGACGTTGCATCCAACGTCTCTACTTCTAAACTTAATAAATATCCCGGTTGAGATATTCTTAAGACACTACCACCTTCTACTGCTGCAACGGTAATATTACCTCCTGCTGTAGAGAGTTCCCCAGTATTAATAACCGTTCCACCTAATAAAGTGAGATTTTCTCCAGGGTTTAAACTTAAATTTCCTTCGTTAACTATAGCGCCTGGGTTAGATACGTTAAATCTATAGCCACTGGGGTTTCCGACTAAATTTGAATAGTCGTTTGTTCCCATTGCTTTAAACCAGTAGTTGTTATTGTCAAAACCTATACCTGTGGCAGTCGTAACGCTGAATGAAGCGGGTATGTTGAGGCTGGCGTTTGGGCCAAACATTATGCCTGCGGGGTTCATCAGGAAGAGGTTGGAATTACTGCCTAGGACTTGAATTAAGCCGTTAATGTATGAAGCGTTGCCTCCTGTGACTCGACCTAGAATATTCTGAGTGTCTGGAGTGGTAAGGAAATTAGCGGTTTGGTTGGTGGGGACGTTAAATTTGTCGAAACTATGGAAGAGGTTAGCCCCACTCTGAGTCCCACCTTGGATATTAAATTGGTTGCTGTTTTGATTTACGGTTGTACCTGTACCGTCGTTTGCCGGAGTTATGGGTTGAGATTTAGCGGGGGGTGCTGCTGCCAATGAGCCTAAAATTATAGTCAGAGCAGTTATACTGTAAGATTCTAATATATTAGTTTTCATCATAAACTTCTGTAATTGTGTTATTTATTTTCAGTTACTGGAGAGTACAAAGTTATTCAAAAAAAATGAGTTAATATCAAAGCTAAAAGTATTACTAGAAAAGGCTTGTAGCACATACACTTCTTAAAGTTCGAGTTTGTTACCTTAAGATAGCTGAAAGCTTTAGCTAGCAATAGTTTTTCCCAGAAGTTTGTACTGTCTAGCTGATAATTTTTTTTCTAGCAATTAAGGTAGGGTGGGTTTTGCTACGCAAGAAGAAAAGCGGGAGAATTTTATCATGGGGTAGTCGAGTTAATATTGTTCCCGCATCAGGCAGCAATACAAGGAGATATTTGTGCTGTTTTACTGTGCAAATATTTCTCTAACTTGACAAATTTATATCCTCATTACCAATAGAGTTAAGAATAGAAGGTTACAGTTAGAGTTTACCATTTTTCTATAGCTTCCGTAACTTGACTATAAAAAAAGATGTAGTCAACCTGATTATTCTCTTTCCTTCATCATGTTGTCAATTTCCTGAATCTCCTTAACCCTTATTAAGTTCCTGAATCTCCTTAAAATCCATATACAATTAATTAGTTTAGTATCATAAAGTCTTTGTTTGTAGAATTGCTATAGCCCTAAGAGCTGAATATTTTCAGGGCTAGAGCAATTATATAAGCTTAATTATTAGCTATTAGAGAATTTACCAAAAATACTAGACTCCTTATTAACTCAGGCATTAATGGTATCAATAAAAATGTCTATTTTTGAGCATTAAATAAGCTATCAAGCCTCCCCTTATAAAGGGGATAAAAAAAGAAAATTAAGTATTTTAAGCTTCCTACAGAAATAGGAGGTACTGTTAACCGATAACTGAAATTACTGGTTTGTTACTAATTGTTTTGCTTCTATCAAATTGTCGAGACTAAAATTTTTATGATTCCAAAAATAAGCTCCAATACCAACTGCCAAATTAGCAAAACAAGCAGCAGCAAAAATACCATTTATCCCAAATAACCAACTTCCCAAATATGCCAAAGGTACATATAAAAACAACATCCTTGTGATAGTCATTACCATAGAAGGTAAAGGTTTTCCCAAAGCATTAAAAGTCACACTAGAAATTAATATAATTCCCGCAGCACCATAACTAATAGGTACTATCAATAGATATTTAGCAGCCACTTCGACAACTTCCGGATCTTTATCAAAAACAGAAGCAACCCAACTCCCACCTATACCGAGAGCGATCGCTTCCATAACTCCCCAAAACAGACAAAACTGAAACCCTAAGCGTAAACCCAAATACACGCGGTCATACTTTTTCGCTCCCCAATTTTGCCCGACAAACGGACCGAAACTAGCAGATAATGCAAGTGGCACAATAATAGAAAACATTTCTACCTTAGAAGCAACACCAAAACCTGCTACTGCAGCAGTGCCATAACTTGCCATCAAGCTAGTAATAAAAGTAAGAGAAATTGGCGTAATCATATTTGTACCTGTGGCAGGTATACCTATATAAAGGATATTTTGGCAATTTCGGAGGAGAAGCTTAAAATTAGGCAACTCCCAAGAAATCATTTGTTCGCGGTAGTGGAGAACAAACAAAGAAGCTAGTAAAGTAGTCGCCCTACTAATAACAGTTGCTAATGCTGCTCCTTGCAACCCCATCGCTGGAATTGCACCTACTCCAAAAATAAATATTGGGTCTAGCACAGCATTGACAATACCTGCTACAGTCATCACTACACTGGGAATTAATGTATTACCAGCAGCGCGAATAGCACTATTACCTACCATTGGCACTACTATAAAAATTACCCCCAGATACCAAATTTCCATATATTGTCGAATTAGAGGCAGAATTTCTGCTTTTGCGCCTAATGCAGTAAATATGGGGTCAATAGTTGTTAAACCTAAAACTACCAAAATTGCCACTATTAGTAGGGATACAGTTAAACTGTCAGTGGTAAGTCGCTTGACTTTGTAGCGGTTTCCTTCTCCAATAGCTCTAGATATAACAGAAGCAGCACCTGTTCCCAAACCCATTGACACACTACCTAATAATGTTACTACTGGGAAAGTGAAGCTCATTGCTGCTAGCTCTTTTGTTCCAAGTTGACCGACAAAGTAGGTATCAACAATATTGAAACCTATGACCGCAAATACTCCCCAAACTATAGGCAGTGTTAGCTTTAGTAGGAGTGGGCCGATCCTATCTTCTGTTAGTTGTTGTTGCATAATGATTTTATAAATGGGTTTTCTTTACAAAACTTTACCATTTATTTTAAGTTTGGGCAACTTCATCTAAATTTTCCACAACACAATAAATAAACAGAGTATAAAAAATAAGGTAGTTCTGGATAGTAATGTTCAACAATTAATAATTAATATTATGTCCGGTAGCATTGGTATTGTAAGGCAGAAGGCAGAAGGCAGAAGGTTTAAAAGCCTGAAAAAACAACTTAAGTTTCCTATAGAAGCCCTAAGCGTATCTCCGCAAAGGTAAGGGTTTTTGGCTCTTGAGTCAGTCCTCAG
>NZ_JBNHEQ010000023.1:3934-9780 GCF_050016015.1 Dapis hubbardiae BLCC-M172 | reverse complement strand
GGAGATGGGGAGATGGGGAGATGGGGAGATGGGGAGATGGGGAGATGGGGAGATGGGGTGTATTAGATATCTCCCACTCATCCCATCATCAAATCAATTATTACCCATTTTTTCTCAATTACTTCTCCAGATTACCTATTTTATGGAGATACCTTCAGGAGTTATACCATTTCTCAAAAACTTTTCTAGATTTGATTGAAGTAGGGGAGTAGGGGAGTGGGGGAGGTAGGGACGTTTCACTGCGTGACATGTTTGCGGAGCATTCCGGAACGGAAAACGCATTTTTGCCTGTGCAACGTCCGTACAAACAAGAATAATTAATGCACTCATAGTGCTCAAACTCACAAAAAAGTAATTAAACTAAGGTAATTACTTAATAACTGAAGTGTTATTCAAGGTCTTGCGTTACTTTTAGGAATTGGCATTATATAGAAGCCATTTGGTATCTTGGTAAAGTTGCGAGTTTTTGGATCAGGAGTCAGGAGATTAAGAAATAAAATAGGGGAAAAAGGTAGAATAAGCGGCCCCCATCTCCCCACACTTCCCACACTCCCCACCCCCATCATGTATAAAAAAATAAATACCTTCAGGGGTTCTATAGAGAAGGTAGTCGAAAGAATATTCACAGGACTTAAACAGAACTACTATATATAGAGTAAAAAAACTATAACGTTATAGTTTTGAAAACTATATACATGGTTTGTGCTTAATTCCTAATTCAGAAGGATGTCGCAAATAGTTTCAAACTCTAAATATCAAATAATTACCTGAAACTATTGTCTTGTCAAAGTTTTTCTTAGATCAAATCGCGGCTTCTGAATTCAGTGAAACAGTATTATCCCCAAACAATTTGGTTCTGAAGCGCCATAATATTACCAGAATTCTTTTTATGTAGATACTATTTTTATAAAAATTTATCTTTAAAATTCAGCTAAGGCTAAAATTATTATGTCAACTGGTTTACTCAAGAAAACTCTACGCATCTTTCTCAAAAGCAACTTTTCCATTGCAAAACGTCAAAGGGGTAACTCTCGGATACTTAGCCAATGGTTTAAATGGTTAGCTCCAGGACTATTTGTCAAACGGTGGTTACTTTTAAGTGCTGCTGGCGTACTACTAAGTAGTTTAGGACTGGCAATATGGACGGGAATGACTCCTATTTTTTATACCCTACAAATACTTAGGGAATTTTTGGGGTGGGTTACAACAATACTCCCTAACTATATTTCTGGTCCTCTAGTTATCCTTGCTGGCTTACTATTTATCTTTTTAGGACAAAATCGCAGCTTAAATACTATTACCCAAGTGTTAATGCCAGAGGGAGATGAAGAATTGGTAGATAGGTTACTCACCCATCGACGATTAAATAAAGGTCCCAAAATTGTAGCCATTGGTGGGGGTACTGGCCTTTCCACTTTATTACGGGGTCTCAAGGGTTATAGTGCTAATATTACTGCTATTGTTACAGTGGCTGATGATGGTGGGTCTTCTGGTAGGTTGCGCCGAGAGATAGGGGTACTGCCACCAGGAGATATTCGGAATTGTTTGGCCGCTTTGGCTAATGAGGAAAAGTTATTAACAGAATTATTTCAATATCGGTTCCGCGCTGGTGATGGTTTGACTGGGCATAGTTTTGGCAACCTATTTCTTACAGCAATGAGTGAGGTGACTGGAGATTTAGAAAGAGCTGTTGCTGCTAGTTCAAAGGTTTTGGCTGTGCAGGGTCAGGTTTTGCCTGCTACTTTGACTGATGTTAACCTTTGGGCAGAATTGGCAGATGGGCGACATATTGAGGGGGAGTCTAATATTACTGAAGCAGGAGGTAAAATTATCAAAATAGGTTGTACTCCTGAAAATCCTCCTGCTTTGCCTAAAGTTTTACAAGCCATAGAAGAAGCTGACTATATTATTATCGGTCCTGGGAGTTTATATACTAGCGTTATTCCTAATTTATTAGTATCTGAAATTGCTGAGGCAATTGCTTCTAGAAATATTCCGAGTATTTATGTTTGTAATATTATGACTCAGCCTGGAGAAACTACTGGATATACTGTGGCTGACCATATTCGTGCTATTGATGTTGCTTGTAGTAAACGATTATTTGATACTGTTTTAGTTCAGGGAAAAAGTCCTTCGGCACAAGCATTAATTAAGTATGCTCAAGAAGATTCTCATCCGGTTTTTCTTGACAGAGAAGCAGTTAAAAATTTGGGGCGGAAAATTATTTTAACTAATGTGATGTATGAGGATGAACAAACTGGTTTGGTTCGCCACGATCCGATGATGTTGGCACAGGTTTTATTACAGTGGTATAATAAAAGTTATACATAAATATAGTCATATATAGTCAAGTAACGTCAAATATCTTCGTTGATTTATACAAGCATAGCTACTAAATATTTGACAAAATTTAATAACTCCAAGGCCAAAGGTTTAATAGTATCATGAAATTGGCAGTTGAGTTTCAGACTAAATAATCAGAACAATTCCGCGCGTCCTCGAATCCTAATATAATTTTAACAAGAATGATTTATGAGATTAGTTGAGAAACATATTATTCAGAACAATCATCGGTTTTATGCTGAAATTGACCGACTTTGTTTCTTGTCTAAAAATCTCTATAACTATGCTAATTATTTAGTTCGTCAATCTTGGATATTTGAAAAGACAAATATCTCCTATTATGACTTGCAAAAAACACTCTCTACTCAAGTAGACTATCAAGCAATGCCAGCTAAAGTATCTCAACAAATCTTGATGATACTAGATAGAAACTGGAAAAGCTTTTTAGCAGCGAACGAAATTTATAAACAGAATCCATCAAAGTTTAAATCTCGTCCACGTCTTCCTAGATATAAAAATAAAATAACGGGAAGAAATATTGTAGTTTATACAACACAAGCCATCAGCAAGAAGCAACTTAAACAAGGAATTATTAATCCGAGTAAAACAGGAATTTATCTAAAAACATTAGTAAATACTTCACAAATTAAACAAGTTCGTCTCGTCCCTAGACTTAACCATTATGTAATTGAGGTGATTTATGAAGCGACTAAAAAGCAATACGAGTTAGATAAAAATCGTTATGCCAGTATTGATATAGGATTAAACAATTTAGCTACATTAAGTTTTAATCAAGCCGGAATCAAACCGCTCTTGATAAATGGCAGACCGTTAAAATCTATAAATCAATACTATAATAAAGTTAAAAGCTTCCTACAATCTCAACTCCGGAAAAATCAATCAAGTCTGAGACTGAAAAAGCTTTGTAATAAAAGAGAATTTAAAATCAATGATTATCTGCATAAAGCATCTCGTTTGATTATTAATACCCTAATTAATCAGAAAATAGGAACTATGATAATAGGGCATAATGAGGACTGGAAACAGAAGATAAATTTAGGGAAAAGAAATAATCAAAATTTTGTATCTGTTCCCTATAATAAGTTAATTGAAATGTTATCTTATAAAGCCAAGATGGTAGGGATAAATGTGATTATTACAGAAGAATCTTATACCTCCGCATCAAGTTTTATAGATAATGATTTGATTCCTGTATACAAGAAAGGTGAGAAAAATCAAGTCACCTTTTCTGGAAAAAGAATAAAAAGAGGCTTGTATCGTACCGCCAGCAAAAGATTAATCAATGCTGATGTCAACGGTTCTCTAAATATAATGAGAAAAGCAGTCCCAAATGTCTTTGACTATGGGATAGAGGGTGTTGTAGTTCACCCAGTCAGGATAACACCTGCAAAATAAGGATATGTCATATTTGACCATATTTTTATGAACTATAGTAGGATTTAAAAGGAAGAAGGAAGAGGCAAGAAGGAAGGAGAAAGGAGAAAGAAAGAAAGTAGATGAGTCTATAGATCAATACAGTTCAGTTAAGGTTTTTTTGGCAGTTCTGTAATCTCAAGATCTACTTTCATTAATTGATAATGGATAATGGATAAGAGATTGTTTGTAAAGGAAAGATAAAAATGAGATAGGGAACAGGGAATAGGGAATAGGGAATAGGGAGGAAGAAATCAACACAACCATTTCTCAGTTCAAAATCTAGGAATATATTTACCTAATATCTCTCTATCTACTGGACTTCAAAGAATTGAAGTATTACCAATTTTGGATTTTAGTAATTATTCCTTCTCTTAATACTTATTTTACAAACAGTCTCTAATGGATAATGGATAATGGATAATGGATAATGGATAATGGATAATTGATAATTGATAATTGATAATTACCTCTTCTATAATATAGCATTTCCTAAGCTAGTGAGGTACAGATATTAATAATTAAATGTTGGCAGTGCGGGCATCTTGCCCGCGTGGGTGTACCTCACGCTTAGTGAAATCCGCTATAGAAGGATTGGCTAAAATAATTTTTTTTTCTTTTTTATCTATGAATGGAGAGGCTTTATATCTTAATTTCTCAGTACCTGATAACTGATAACTGATAACTGAAATGAAGCGTCAAGAAGTTTTTTTGTCATTAGAAAATGCAACAGCTACTTACAATCTTGGTAAAAGTTTGGGGAAATTTTTACCTGCTGGTAGTGTGATTTTATTGGAGGGAAATTTAGGTAGTGGTAAGACTACTTTAGTTCAAGGTATTGGGGCAGGTTTGGGGATAACTGAAACAATTGATAGCCCTACATTTACTTTAATTAATGAATATTTTTCTGGCAACATTCCTCTTTATCATTTTGATTTATATCGTTTAGAAAGTTCAGAAATTGAAGCTTTAAATTTAGAGATTTATTGGGAAGGTTTGGAAGTACCTTTGGGTATTGTCGCAATTGAATGGGCTGAGAAGTTGGTTTATTATCCTCCTAATTTTTTGCGAGTTTGTTTGAGTTTTTCTAATTTAGGAAATACTGTTGAACAAACGCTTCTTGGACGACACACTAAATTGATTTCTATTGGTAAGTTTGATTTTGATTTGGATAAACTTTCTTATTAAAGTATACTGATAAAATTGTCAAAAAATTGACTAGACAAAATTATGACTAATTTACTCAATGTTTGTTTCTGAAATATACACTTTAATAAATCATACTTTTTCTCTAATTATGGCTTCCTGATTAATCTTCAAAGCTTTGATATATAAAGCATTTAGCTTTTTTTTGTCGTAAAAAGTACGAGCTTTTCGGTCGCTCAAGTTCATGCTTGTTAGCATTTTTAGCAAACAAGGTAAGAAAAATCAAAAAGCAATTCTTTATCGTACTTCCTCTATAATTCCGATTTATTCTGACTCCTGACTTCTGACTCCTACCCCTACTCTAAAGACTTTTATGCAGTTAATCACAGAACAAAAAAACGTTTTTGCACTTATGATGCAGAAACAAGGTGTTTTTTGGTTAATTTAAGGCAGGTATTTTTTGTATTTGTAGAATTATTTAGCCATACAGTTTCAAGGAATATTTTTAAAGCTACACATCCTTATCTAACAAACTCCAATAATTTTGGAGTAACGGTAAAAAAATTGACAAATATTCCTACTTTAATAGAATCATTGGATTTAGATTTGCCACCTGCTTATACGGAAACACACAAAATTAGAAAGGAGGCAGAAAAAATTAGAATAGATTATCTTTTAAAAGTTTGCAATAATCTCAAAATATTACCCGATGACTTCAGACTCAATGAAAAACTTGTCTGGTAAAAATAAGCGATTTTAATCTCTTTTCTTCCTTTGGCAATGCTGTTTTAATTTTTGGTTAATAGACTGTATTTGGAGTTATGAAATAAACAACTTGTCTGAATTTTATTTTATTCATTTACTGAAGCTCCAGTAGGTGGATGATGAAATTTTTCTCTTCTATTGCGTATAGAGCAATAGTA
>NZ_JBNHEQ010000023.1:0-3834 GCF_050016015.1 Dapis hubbardiae BLCC-M172 | reverse complement strand
GTTTCATTTGCTGAAGCTCCCAGAGGTGGATGGGGAAAATTTTCCCATACGTATACAGCAATAGTAGTTTCATTTGCTGAAGCTCCCAGAGGTGGATGGGGAAAATTTTCCCATACGTATAGAGCAATAGTAGTTTCATTTGCTAAAGCTCTCGGAGGTGGATGATGGAATTTTTTCTGCCTATGCCTATAGAGCAATAGTAATTTCATTTGCTGAAGCTCCCAGAGGTGGATGATGGAAATTTTTCTCTTCTATTGCGTATAGAGCAATAGTAGTTTCATTTGCTGAAGTCCCCGGAGGCGGATAATCAAAATTTTCCCATACGTATACAGCAATAGTAGTTTCATTTGCTAAAGCTCCCGGAGGTGGATGGTAGAATTTTTCCTTCTATTGCGTATAGAGCAATAGTTATTTCATTTTTTTAAGCTCCAGGAGATGGATGGTGAAATTTTTCTGCCTATGCCTATAGAGAAATCCTTATTTCATTTTTTTCAGCTTCCAGAGACGGATAGTAGAATTTTTCCTTTTATAAAGGTTTGGGATTAAGAATATAGTTTGGGTGACAGATAGAGGGATATTAACCTCTTCAAATATTAATCAGCTAGTTAGGATTTGCAGAAAAAGTCTTTTTAAGGAGTAGGAGAGTAGGGGAGTAATTTTTTTGCCCTTCAAGTAAACTAAAAGTCAAGCAAAGTCTCAAAAAAAATCGCCACGAAAATTAATTAGGTAGCTCCAGAAAATGTCAGAGCTTTGCCTCGAACATCAGAATTAAATTCACCACGATTAAACACAACTTCTCCCCCAACAATAGTAACAACAGGCCAACCAGTTAAACTCCATCCTTCAAACGGACTCCAACCACACTTTGTCATTAATTCATCTCTCAAAACAGGCCGATAATTATCCAAATCTACTAATACTAAATCCGCATCAAAACCAGGAGCGATCGCTCCCTTTTTCGGAATCCCATAACCCTTAGCAACAGCAGTAGACATCCAATTAGAAACCTGAGCAACAGAACATCTTCCCTGCATAGCTTGAGTCAACATTAAAGGTAAAGAAGTTTCTACACCAGGCATTCCCGAAGGAGTATTGGGATAACCTTTACCTTTTTCTTCCAAAGTATGAGGAGCATGATCCGTCGCAATAAAATCAATTACCCCATCCAACAAAGCTTGCCATAAAATATCATTATCCCAAGCAGACTTTAAAGGAGGATTCATTTGAGCTAAACTGCCTATTTTTTCATAAGCACTCGTATTTAATAACAAATGTTGAGGCGTAACTTCAGCAGTCACCCAACTAGGTTTATCCTGACGCAATAATTCCGCTTCATCTCCAGTCGAAGTATGCAAAATATGTAAACGTCGCTGATATTTTTTCGATAATTTCAAAGCCATCTTAGTTGCTAATAAAGCAGCCTCATTATCCTGAATTTGTGAATGAATAGCAGGGTCAGAAATACCAGCAAACTCTTTTTTCCTTTGATCAATTCTAGCTTGATTTTCCGCATGAACAGCAATTAACCTTTTTCCCCTAGCAAAAATAGGCTCTAACTTTTCCTCCGTATCTACTAACAAAGGTCCGTGCATAGAACCCATAAAAATTTTAATTCCAGGAGTAGGATTAGCTGTTAATAAATCGGGTAAATTTTCTGCCGTTGCTCCAATAAAAAAACCGAAATTAACCAAACACTTTTGAGCTGCCCGTTGTAACTTATCATCCAATGCAGCTTGAGTAGTAGTCAAAGGTTTAGTATTAGGCATTTCCAGAAAAGAAGTAACACCACCTTTCACACAAGCTCGACTAGCAGTAAATAAATCTTCCTTATGTTCTAATCCAGGTTCCCGAAAATGTACCTGGGGGTCAATTACTCCCGGTAATAGGGTTAAACCTTCGGCATCTATGATTTTTTCTGGAGCTTCAGAAGATGAAATTTCTGGAGCAACTTGAATAATTTCTTGGCCTTGAGTTAGCACATCACCAATCAAAAATTCCCCATCGGGTAGAAGGATGCGGGCGCGACGAATCAGCAAAGAAGAAATAGTAGACATAATAAAAATTGGGTTTTAAGTTTCTATTGTTTTAGGGAGTAGGGAGTATTCAAGAATTTAGAATTTAGAATTTAGAATTACTTCTTCTTATAAATTAAAGAGAATTCGTTCAGCACAGTAGGTCTGAAAGAGCGGGGAACCTCGGCATATCCAATCTACTGCTTTTTCTCCATGAATGTAGAGGGTTTATACCTTAATTTTTCAGTAATTTGGGAAATATGAAATAAAAAAGAACAGAAATAACTATACCTCACCTAACTTGATCAACGCTATAATATTATTTTTATTTTAATATATTACATTTGTTTGAGGAAGTAGGGAGTATTAATTCGGACAACAGGCAATATCAAAGAAGGAAAACAACTGTACCTCACCTAACTTGATCAACGCTATAATGTTATTTTAATCTTAATATATTACAGTTTGATAAAATTAGGTATAATTATGAGTATTTTATCAAAAACATAAAAATATATGCAATATGAACTTAGATGATTCAGACTCCAAGCTATTTTCAAGATTTTTAGATAGGGTACTCAAAAAAAATCCTGAATCATCAAGGGGGAAAACCCATAAACATGCGCCAGTATTTTCAAATTAATTATTTGATCAATAGAAATTATGAATAAAGAAGAAAAATCAAAACATACAGAAAATTCAAACGAAGAAAATCCTTTGATTGAGTCAATTAAAACTATTGGACTTAGCGTGA
The DNA here is from genome assembly GCF_050016015.1 of Dapis hubbardiae BLCC-M172. Taxonomy (NCBI): domain Bacteria; kingdom Bacillati; phylum Cyanobacteriota; class Cyanophyceae; order Oscillatoriales; family Microcoleaceae; genus Dapis; species Dapis hubbardiae. Next base: position 1,068 of record NZ_JBNHEQ010000023.1, on the reverse strand, counting down.
TTTTAGCCATAGGAATTCGTCAATTTGTTGCTGAAGCACGTTATATTCCTTCTGGTTCGATGCTACCAACATTACAAATTAATGACCGTTTGATTATAGATAAATTGGGTTATCAATTCAAAGACCCAGAAAGAGGAGATATTGTAGTCTTTAACCCAACAAATGAACTTAAAACTCAGTACAAAGATGCTTTTATTAAACGGATAGTTGGATTACCTGGCGATCAAGTCGAATTGAAGAATGGAAGAGTATATGTTAATAATCAAGTAGTAGAAGAAACTTATGTTGCTTCAGATTTGAATCCAGCAGAACTTGAGGCTAGAAAGGTTAATCATCAACAAACTAGAATAGATGTTTGTCCTCCTGATAAAAGATTTCTTTCTGAACCTGTGACAGTACCTCCAGATTCTTATTTGGTTATGGGAGATAATCGTAATCATAGTTATGATGGGCGTTGTTGGGGTTTTGTTCCTTATGAAAATATTATTGGTCGAGCTATATTTCGCTTTTGGCCTCTTGATAGTCTTGGTACAATAGATGAATTGCCATTATACAAATAAAAGTTATTTGAGTTATTAGACATTTCCAGAAAAGAGGGAGTAGGAGGTAGGGGAAAAGATTGATCATTTCTGTGGCATAATTTATTTTGTTTTTTATTATTGGAGAAGTTTATTATAGCAATCCTAAATAGATTGTAACATTTTTATCGTAGGGGTTTGGTCTCCAAACCCAAGGGAAAATAGCATTTGGAGACCAAACCCTTACAGTTTTTTTTCACAAATCATTTATGATTGCGATATAGTTATTTAGTTGAAGCAAGTTTATGGAGTTATTTCAAGAAATACATCTGAGTAAGTAACAGTCCGGAAAATTTTCCTCTAACCTAAAGATTTGCTTCAGAAAAAATATAAATTAGATCCTGGGGGAGAAAAATTGCCCAAGCAAATATATGGAGGCGATCGCTCACCTACCCTAAAAAAATGATTTTTCTAAAGGTTAGTATTGCCACAAATAGTATTGTAAAGTTTTATTAATTTTATAGAAAAACATAGAAAAACAACTAAAAAT
>NZ_JBNHEQ010000022.1:29820-106116 GCF_050016015.1 Dapis hubbardiae BLCC-M172 | reverse complement strand
AGGCTTTAAACCACAATTATTTAATTAACAATTAATAATTAATAATTCGGTAAAAAAAATAGTTAACTAAATTTGATGTTTAATTCCAGGTCAGGAGTGATGACCTGTTATATCATGTCTGATTGAATAGTTATAATTAAAGCTTGTAGTATTGCTCTAGCCCATAATATCAAATCCAGTACCATTGGTGTAATTATCATAGTGTGGGGAGATGGCGAGAGATAGCTCTAATTATCAGGATTCAAATGGAAATAATATAAGTCCAAATATCAAAAAAATGTTGTGAACTATGAAAAAAATTACTAGAAGTGGTATATATTTTAGGACTTACGCATGAGGTACGAAAAACAGGGGTGTGAGATTGCTATCCGTTCCGGACTGCTCCGCAAACCCTTCGGTCGCAATGACGAAAATACGTTGCAGTTGCGTAAGTCCTGATATTTAATTCTTACACCGCTTTTCAGATGGATAAACCACATCGTCATCACCAAAACTCTGTAGGGGCGTTTAATGTCGCGCAGCGTTAACGTTTGCGTAGCATTCCGATAGGAAAGTTGTGCGTTAGCTAAATGGCCATTTCCTAAGGTCATGCTCCGCAAACGCCCCTACTGTGGTCTACTGAAATGAAAAGCGCTGTAAATATATACCGCAAAAATTTTCAATTGCTCTTACGGAGAAGAGAAACTAAATATCAAAAGAGAACTGACTTGTGTTACTCAAACTCATGCCTGTAACTCCATCAACAACAGCAATTAGTTCACTACCACCGTTGGTATAAATAGCTGTTCCTACAGGTAACCCAGAAACATTTTCCTGGAGAACATAATCATTATCATTACCATACAGTTGAATTCGATCCCCTTCTAAACTATTAAAAGTACCGATAAGAGCATAATCTGCTGTACCATTATCATCATAGTAAACCTGACCATCACCTAAGATAAATAAATCAGCACCGGCATCGCCACGCAAAGTATCTATCTCATTATTACCAGGTTGGACAGCAGTTGGATCGACTCCTGTTAGGGTATCATTACCAATATTACCCTTAATAATATCGTTACCAGTACCACCGTTAATAATATCGTTACCAGGACCACCATTGAGAAGGTCATTGCCTCCATCACCGTTAAGTATATCATTATCAGTATAACCCTTAATAGTATCGTTACCAGTACCACCGTTAATAATATCGTTACCAGTACCACCATTGAGAAGGTCATTGCCTCCACCACCGTTAAGTATATCGTCACCTTTCGATCCAATCAGATAATCGTTCCCAAGTTCACCATTTAGAACATCGTTACCTACTCCACCATGAATACTGTCATCACCGCTGATTCCAGTTAGAGTGTCATTGCCTGGGAAACCTTTAACTAGTGAAGTAGTACCATTTACATGGAGGTTATCGTCACTACCAGTGGGAACAGGCAAACTGTCACTGACTACATCTTGTTTGACGTTTTGGGAACCAACTGTAACTCGATAAGTTGCTGTATCATCTGCCTGACCATCTTTATCGAGATCGCCAGAGAAGGTGACATCATAAGTTGTATCTGGGTCTACATCTAAACTATAACCACCTGCATCCCAGGTTGTTGTGCTGAAAGTATTATTACTATCAGTAGTATCAACTGCTGTAACTGTTATTCCGCCTATTCCTTCACCGACTGTATAGAAGTCATCAGAGACTTCATCATCAGTATAGGCAACACCTGTAATAAATGGGCCACTTGCCCCAGAATAGGCAAAATTCTGGGTACTCATCACTGCGTTGAAAGTTGTACCATTCCTGGTAAACGGACCTTGTAGTGAAGAAATTCCAATTTCGTCATATTCATCATTCATGAGATTTTTACGATGACCTGTACTGTTGACTAGGCCATCGTGATTTTTTCCGACGGCGTTGGTAAAGTCAATAAAGCCTGTGCTTCCATTCCAAGCAAGATTTTCCCCATTACCAGAGGGATTTGTGAATGTGTACCCCGCAGCTTCCATACGATCCCTGGAGCTTGTACCACCTTCTCCAGTGTGGGTAAATAGGTTGTTATCTAGTAGATATTGACCGTGGTCTTCAGCAGCAGTATTGAGGTTGAGATTAAATGCTAGAGGTTGTTTGGCATCAGTGGAGATTGTACCTGCAGAAAGTCCTTGATTTATATCTCCATTTAGATAACGCACGGCTTCTTCTTGAGGATTTGCTCGACCTCTGTTTACTAATTCGAGCATGTATTGGTCTTGTGCGGTGGGTTGTGTCATAGTTTTTGTGTGTAAATATAAACGACAGTAATTGACAAAGCAGGAATTATTTTCCTATTAAAATTAGGTCTGAATTACTCAAAACCTATTCAAGATTTCCTTTGATTTATTGAGTCAAAATTCACAATTAATTATGAATTTATTGACTACTTGATTTGTTGTTTTAGGACAAATCGTTCTTTCATTTTCTACCAACTTTTACTGGGTACTTTGTAGAGTTCCGGAAGTATTTTTTAATCTAAAAAAGTTAGGCTTTTTGTATTAAGTGAAAACACTAATTATTAATTTTATTGAGGGTAAAAATAGTATTTTTAATTGATTTTAAAGTGGCATTGCCTAACGGAAATAATTTGTCTTATAGCAGTTTTTGTTTGTAGTTGGGCTTTAGCCCTAATATTATTGCCAGGGCTAAAGACCAACTACAAGCCTTCCACTATAACTTAGTGAATATAAAAAAAAGCAATTACTCCTAATTAACTAGCGCTAAACAAAGGAGTAATTGCCTAAATCATATATTTAATTGAGAATAACTTAGCTGAGGATTAAAATTAAATAAGTAAAAATTTAAGGATAGTTAGGTTTTGAGAGAGTGAAATAGTAACCTTTTAACTGAGATAAAAGCTCAAATTACAATTTCCCATCCTACATAATGACCCCCTCCTAATTTAATATCCCAAAAAATACTTATATCTTGGCTTCCAAAGCTGTAAGTTTCAAGAACTCAGTATTAACACCAGACTCACGAGTTAAAGCTATTTTTCCTGTTCTAGCAATTTCACGGATACCGTATTTAGAAAGCATTTGGACAATAGCTACCATTTTTCCTGGGTCTCCTACTACTTCAATAGTTAGTGAGTCGTCACCTACATCTACTACTCGTGCCCGAAAAATATTTGCTATTTCGATCACTTCTGAACGCATAGCTGTAGTAGCATTAATTTTGAGTAACATTAATTCTCGTTCTACACAGGGAGTAGCTGTAATATCCTGTACTTTCAAAACATTAACCAATTTATATAGTTGTTTGGTCAACTGTTCAATAATCTGATCGTCCCCAGGTACTACCATTGTAATTCGAGAAACACCAGTTTGTTCTGCTGGGCCAACTGCCAGACTTTCAATATTAAAACCACGACGGGCAAATAAACCAGCAATGCGGGTCAAAACTCCCGCTTCGTCTTCAACTAAAACAGAAAGAGTATGTTTCATTCTCTAAATTCAGAGTTTCTTAGTTAATCTATTTGATATTCAGTAGACTTCTTGCAGAATTAATTCAAAAGTCAAAAGTCAGAAAAACTGATTATTTCTGTACAGTAATTTACCAGGACTTAGGCATAACCGCTATATCTAGTAGGGGGGATTGGCCAATCCCCCCTACAGATTATGTATAATTCGATATTTTTTGTAAGTCCTGTTTACTTAATTTTCACTTTTGCAAGAGGTCTAGTTATAGCGCTACACGCAAGTCAGAAGTCGTAGGGGCGAATGGCCATTCCCTCGTACAGAAGTCAGAAGTAATTCCTGACGCTCGTTTGAGCATTTATAAATGTCCGCGCCCTTTGCTTCGACTGCTATATCTTATACTAGAGCGTAGATTAGATAGAGTGGTAATTTCACAAACAATTTTTATAAATTATGACTGATGAAGGTTCAATTATTTTAGAGGTGAATAGTGGGGATGAAATAACTAAACGTTTAGATATTTGGCTGTCTCAACAAATGCTAGATTTATCGCGATCGCATATCCAAAAGTTAATTTCCCAAGGTAATGTGAAAGTAAACGACCAACTCTGTACTTCTAAAAAAGCAACAGTACAACAAGGTGATAAGATTATTTTAACTATTCCACCACCAACACCTTTAGAAATAGAAGCTAATGATATTCCTTTAGATATTCTCTATGAAGATGATGCTTTATTAATTATCAACAAACCAGCAGGTTTGGTCGTACATCCAGCTCCCGGACATCCTGAGGGTACTTTAGTTAATGCACTTTTAGCTCATTGTGACTCTTTAGCAGGTATTGGTGGAGTACAACGTCCGGGTATTGTGCATCGGTTGGATAAGGATACTACTGGCGCGATAATGGTGGCGAAAACAGACCAAGCTTATCAACATTTGCAAGCACAGTTACAGGCAAAAACGGCGAGGCGGGAATATTTAGGTGTGGTTTATGGTAGTCCGAAAACGGATAGTGGTACAATAGATTTACCTATTGGTCGTCATCGCATAGACCGCAAAAAAATGGCAGTAACACCAGTGGAGAGAGGAGGAAAAGTTGCTGTTACTCATTGGGAAGTTAAGGAACGTTTGGGAAATTTTTCCATGATGTTGTTTCGGTTGGAGACTGGGCGGACTCATCAAATTCGGGTTCACAGTGCTAAAATAGGGTATCCTATTGTGGGAGATACTATTTATGGCAAAGGTCGTTCGGTGGGGGTCAACTTAAATGGTCAAGCTCTTCATGCTTGGCGGCTAGAGTTAGAACATCCTGTTTCTGGGGAGTTAGTCGAAGCGATCGCTCCTTTGCCAGAAGATTTTTTGACTTTGGTGGAGGTTTTGCGTAGACGTTCTGGGTAAAGAAAGTCAAAATTCAAAAGTCAAAACTCAAAAGTATTGATTGGTAAAATTATAATATTGTAGTAGACTGACACACCTTAAATAGTGCAATAGTAGGCCCGGGTTTTAGCTAGAATTTTAATGCTTACTCTAAGATTTACATAAACCCGCGTAGGTGCACACCCATTAGTTGTGTCGGTCCAGTAGGTTGGGTTGCGCTACCGCTTAACCCAACAGACAAAAGGGTTTTGTTGGGTTTTTCCGTTGGAAATGCTGCGCAAACGTTCCATGCTGCGCAACCCTAACGGGAACAACCCAACCTACAAAAAGCTAATTTTTTTAATTACGATATAACTTGAGGAGTAAAAAATTATGGATCGTGGAAAAATTGTGGCTATTATTACTGGGGTAATTTCTATAGGTTTGGCGATCGCCTATTTAATTCTTGTGCAACTATTAGACTTACGAGGTGCTGAAATGATACCCGCCCCCACTTCAATATTACCTTTTGTTTTTTAAGAAAAGACAATTTTTTTAGAAGTAGTGATATTGCTTAGTATACCTTTCTTATTCTCATGAGGTAAACTAGAAATCATCACTACTTATTTATCGCTAACTTTAGTTTTTTTGCTCAATAAAAATCATGCGAGTTCGGATAGGAATTCCTGTAGTTTTAGAAACCCAACCTGCTATAAAATAATCTTCAGTAGCATTTTTAATTATAATTTTTGAATGGTTGTAAGCTGGTACAGCAAAATTTTTAATAAATTCCTCTGTCGTTTCATCAAGACTAATTAAAATAGCTCGACGAGCAATTCTAGTCATCTGATTTATCGTCGTTTTAGCATCTTCAATTAGCACTAATGCACTGATACAAAAAACAAAATCGTAGGAATTTTCGTCAATTTCAGGTAAAGCTGTTTCAAATGACTTATTGATAGTTTGATAACCTCTTTGAGCTGCATAATCTAGCATTTTCACTGAAATATCAATGCCTGTATATTCAAAATATCCTTGTAATAATTCAGTTAGTAGTCTAGTTCCACAACCAATATCTAAAACACTCCCTTGATTGTAATTGTATCGTTGGAATATTTTAACTGCCTCATTTATATGTTGTACGTTATACTTAGAATTAGTGAGCCAATCATCATACTTGGCAGCTAAATCATCATAAAATTATGTAGCAGAAATTTTATTTACCATAGTTTAGAGTTCAAAATTTACTTAAATTTACCATCCCGTATAATACGATGGATAGCTAATACCTAAATGTTAAATATTATTAAACTATCATTTTAACTTTTTTTTTGAATATAAATCATACGAGTTCTGATAGGAACACCTGTACTTGGAGAAGTCCAACCTAATATAAAATAGTCTTCAATGGCATTTGTAATTGTAATTTTTGAATGGTCATAAACTGGCAGAGCAAAATTTTTAATAAATTCCTCTGTTGTCTCATCAAGACTAATTATAATAGCTTGACGAGCTATTCGATAAATATGCTCAATTGCTGTTTGAATATCTTCAACACATAACAATTAAGCCAAAGAAAAAATCAAATCGTAGGAATTGTCTTCAATTTCAGGCAAAGCTATTTCAATTGATTTATGGATGGTTTTGTATCCTCTTTTAGCTGCATAATCTAGGATTTTACTAGAAATATCAATTCCTGTATATTCAAAGTTTCCCTGTAATAATTCACTCAGAAAACCTGTACCACAACCAATATCTAAAATACTACCTTGATGATAATTATATTGATGAAATATTTTAGCTGCCTCATTGAGATGCTGTACATTACACTTGGGGTCTTTTAAGACATCATCATAGTTGGCAGCCAAATCATCATAAAATTCTTCAGCAGAAATTTTCTTTACCATAATTTATAGTTCAAAATTGACTTATATTTACCATCCTGTATAATATGATTGATAGGCAACATTAAATGTTAAATCTTATTAAATCATTACCTTAATTTTTTTGCTCAATATAAATCATCCGAGTTCTGATAGAAATACCTTGACTTGAAGAAATCCAGCCTATAATAAAATAATCTTCGATAGCATTTTTAATTACCATTTTTGAATGGTTATAAACCGGAGCAATAAACTTCTTAATATATTCCTCTGTCATTTCATCAATGGTTATTAAAATAGCTTGACGAGCAATTCGATAAATATGCTCGATCGCTGTTCCAGCATCTTCGACAAAATTTCAATAATTAATAATTAACAATTAATAATTAATAATTACCTCTTCTTGAAAAGAAGAGGATTGGTTAAAAGGAAAATTTTTTCTTTTTTTCTCCCTGAAAGGAGAGGCTTTATACCTTAATTTTTCGGTAATGAACTTAAACAAAAAACAAAATCCTAGGAATGGGAATCAATTTCAGCCAAAGCCGTTTATATTGGTTTATTGATAGTTTGATAACCTCTTTTAGCTGCATATTCCAGCATATTAGCTGAAATATCAATACCTGTATACTCAAAATCTCCCTGTAATAATTCGCTGAGAAGTCCAGTTCCACAACCAATATCTAAAATACTGCCTTGATTATGATTATTGTTGTGTTGGTGGAATATTTTAGATACCTCATTATGCAGATTTGCATTAGACTTTTTCTTGGCAACATCATCATATTTGACAGCATAATTATCATAAAATTCTTCAGGATAAATTTTGTTTGACATAGTTTCTAGTTCAAAATTTACTTACACTTATACTCTACCAAGACAACCTTCTTGTAAAATAAAATCTGGCAAGGATACGATAGCTCAATACTAACTATAAAGAATCCTCAATAATTAGTAAAAAATCCCAAACTTATAGATAAAAAGCATTCAATAATTGATAATTGATAATGGATAATTGATAATTACCTCTCCATAAAAGGAAGAGGATTGAATAAAAGGAAAATTTTTTCTTGTTTATCCTTTAAAGGAGAGACTTTAAACCTTAATTATTCGGCAATTTTTCCCGATTTTTGCTATTTATAGTGTTTTCAAATGAGAAGTAAATCTAGATTGAGTTTTTTTATTAGAAAAAAACGTTATTTTTAGTACCCAATAATCCTTGTGAAAAGCTAGTATTTACTGTTTTCCCTTCTTTACTATTCCCTTCAAATGAGAAGTAAATCTAGATTGAGTTTTTTATTAGAAAAAAACGTTATTTTGAGTACCCAATAATCCTTGTGAAAAGCTAGTATTTACTGTTTTCCCTTCTTTATACCATTTTGAAAAAAGAATGTTACGAATAGTAAGAGCGATAAAAAGACTTCACAGGAGATGTCCCTTGGACAAAAAATATGATGTATGACCTAAAAAACTATATTAAAGCCATTCCCATGGGACTCCTGACTCCTAAAAATTACCGAAATAATTAATAATTAAACAATTAAATAATTAGATAATTCACGCCTTGAAGCCTCCCCTTTCAAGGGGAAAAAGCGGTCGTTTGCGGAGCATTCCGTTAGGATGGGATGGATGGGTTACCTAACCATATCCAATCGACCAAGAGAAATAAATATTTTCCTTATTTGTCTTACCTCTCCCTTTTAGGGAGAGGTAATTATCAATTATCAATTATCAATTATCCATTAATGAACCTAGCTATTTGTAGCAAATATTTATCAAACTGGTATTACTATTCCCTTCAAATGAGAAGTAAATCTAGATTGAGTTTTTTATTAGAAAAAAACGTTATTTTGAGTACCCAATAATCCTTGTGAACAGCTACTATTTAATCCTGTTTTCCCCTATTCCCTTCTACTGATAAATATTAGTTGCCTTAATCATGTGATAAGCAATAAGTAATTGAGTCAAAGCTAGAGGATAACTCTGAAGCAACTCCCCAGTTGTACCAACTAACTTACCAATATCTGGGTCTCCTTCAGGGGAGCAGAAATCTTTTAAGTTAGGCATTTCATTGCAAAGAATCATCTCTAACTCATTTACCTGTTCCTTAGTAGCATGACTATCAATTTCCAAAACATCAACTGGTTTACCCATATCCCTATCTAAACCCAAACGGACTGCAGGTTGAAAATTAGGACTACCTTGATCGATAATTGCCAGAAAATCTGGATGAGGAATAGTTGGTCTCAGTACCAAACGGACATGAAGTTGAGAACTATTTATATCGTTTGAAGGGGGATAAAAAGTAACAACTACATCTGCCCACTTACGTTGGGGACGGATAAACTCCTCTGAGTCTGGTTCCCGCTTTTCCATCTCTTTCAGGACTTGTGCTTCAGTGTAGCCCCTTTTCATCGTGTCCCGTTTTACTTTCCATTTCGCTCTTAATTCTTCTGGGGGGGCCAAATAAACTTTAACATCGTAACAGTCCCTTGCCCCCCTAGTCGAATAACCAAGCAATCCCTCAACAATCACAAATTTGTTAGGCTTGATGTATTCTGGAGGGTCAAATTTTCCGGTTGAGTGATTATAAATAGGTTTGAGAATTGGTTGTCCGGTACGCAACAGGGTTAGATGTTGCTGCATTATATCAAGATGGTTACAGTCTGGGTGGAGGGCAGTAATACCTATTTCAGCTCGTTGTTTTCGATCGTAGCGATGGTAGTCATCTGTACAGATAACAGTGACATTTTCTGGACCTAATACTTGAGCTATTCCTCTAGTCAAGGTCGTTTTACCTGCAGCGCTATCACCCACAATACCTAGGATTATTGGACGATGAGTCATAATTTTATTCTCCCTGTACCGGACAATGGCCTATATGGCACAGCCTTAAATTTTTAGTAATAATTAATTTTATGTTGTATTTGGCACTGAGGGCAAGATTTTTGGTAATCAAGGAAATGGGAAGTATAGCGCTACGCACAAGTCAAAAGCTATAGCAATTCACTTTTAGGGGAGTGAGGGAGAAATAAACATAATAATAATTAAGATTAATTTGCCAATAATTAACAAAAAGATGATTAGGTCTGTCCTAATTACTTAAGAACTAAAGTATCACTGAATAATTAACAATGAACAATTAATTATTAATAATTAATTGTTCATTGCTGAACCAAGTATAGCATTACGAAGGAAGGATTAGTATAACACTATAAGTATATAGCAATTCCCAAGAAGCGTGAGGTACAAAATTCGTTTGTTTTAGGGAACACTTAACTGGGAATACTTAACTGGTATGGAGGGAATAGAAAAGAAATTAAAGATAGGTTTACCTCATAAGCTTGAGAAACGCTATACTGATTTTTTTAATTCATAAATCAAGGGTTATATTATATTATAACTTAATTATAATTTTACCTTGGTAAGAGTTTCCACTCTCTAATTTTCTCCCACTCAACCATTGCTGAAATACTTCAAACCTACCATCATCAGGATTAACAATGCGATAAATTCTCAATCGTTTTTTCTGGTGAGTTTCTGTTCGTAAAAATTCCAAACTATAACCAATTTTCTCCAAAAAACGCCGCACAATTATAATCGGGCTAGAGTTAGCAGCTAATCCTATTCCTAATATAGTTTTAATTTCTGTTCGGTTTGACAATGCTGTTTTTCCTAACAATTGTAAATCTGGATCTATATTTTTCAATTCCCTTTGTTTATCCTTCAATAATGAGGGTATTTTTAATAATTCCATTACCCCAATAGTTGCACCTAATAAACAATCATTAAAATCAGGAATAAAAATATTACCTTTACCTAAATTCAACAATTTTTTTGCTACTTCCCTATCTCGCATTGCTAAATATGGTCTTCCTACTGTCATAAAATAATGTAGTTGCAATTGTTCATACCACCCACTATCATCTTTTTGAACTAATTCAGTAGTTATGGGAATGCTATAACGTAACATTAATTCAAATTTCCGTTGTTCCCGTTGTTTTTGAATTGGTTTTGATAATCTTTTTTTGAGTTTTTGATACTCAGATAAACTAATATTTTTGGCAGTGGCGATCGCTTCACATTCTGTCTGATAATTTTGCTTAATTACGGTAGCTATAGCTTCCTGCAAGGCATTAATTTCTGTCGGAGTTTCTGATGATTTTTTTGTTTCTGAATTATCGGGTAAAACTTCTGGAGAAATTTCTAGAATCTGATGACCTTCTATTCGTAAAGATTCTAAAACAGATTCTCGATATTGATTCATTCCAGCATTAAAACGAACCGCCATTTTTGCCCAACACAAAAAAGATTCTGCCTGAAAACCTACTTCCAAATCATCTAAACTATCAAAATCAGATTGTTGTAATAATCTAATATTGAGTTGAGTCAAACGTTGTTCGGAATTAAGCAAAGAAGTGATGGAAGTCGAACCATTACCTACCTGATTAAAAGCACAATTTGCTACCCATAAATATCTGGGAATATTTTCACGAACTCTACCTAAAGATTGACAAACAGAAGTTGCTCCTTGTACCCCCTGAGCAATTGCCCAAACTGAAGTAAAATGCCCTTGAATATCAATACTAACTCCTGTTTCAATTGAGGGAGAAGCTAAGACAATATCGTATTTTGGTAATACTTGATTTAATGATTTAATACAACCATAGGCAGGATGATTTGGTTCTGCTAAAGATTCGGAATCTATTCTCAGAATTTTTAACTGGGGAAACTGTTTTTTCAGATAAGCTTCTAAAGCACGAGTTCCCCATTTACTTGTTAATTTTTGCGCGGATAAACAAACCATTGGTTTGCCACCTTCACGGATATGTTTGTGTAAATCTGCTATTAATTTTTTGGGAGTTTTTTCTGGATAATTAAAGATTTGCCAAGCTTCTTTTTCTCCAGGCAACCAATCATTTTGAATAATGAAAGGTTCTAGTTTGACTCCTGCTAAAGCTTGTAAATAACCTATAGAAATATCGCTTAAATCAGCATCAGCTATAAATACTTGACCGACACCTCCTAAAACATTTTGCATTAATGTTTTGAAACATCTGAGAATTTCTACCCTGTTTTGCCGACAAGTATTAGAATTTAAACCATGCCAAATTACCTGTTCAATTTCATCAATAATTACTATTCCATCTGACCAAATTTCGGGATTAAAGTTTGCTTGGGAATTCGGATGTAAAGAGTCAATACATAAACCTATACCTAATAATTGATCTGGAGATTCTGAGTTGACTTCTGTAATATATTTCAATCCAAAACGTTGACATAATTCTTGTACTAATTGCACCCGATGACCGATAACTAAAACTTTTTGATGACGAGCAACAGCTTCAGCAACTATTTTTTCTAATAATTTAGTTTTTCCAGTTCCTTTAGCAGATTTTATGCCTACAAGTTTGGCTGGAAAATTTGTACTATAAGCTAAATCAAGATTATCTAATTGCTGTAAATTATTATTGCCTAAAGAACTAAAAATATTTTGTTCTGAGAGATAGCGACTATTAACTCTCAAATTTACGGGATATGTGAGACGACTAAATGATTTAGCTTTCCAAAGTTCTAAAGGTAATGCCTTTTCATAAGCTTCATCAAAAACATTTTTTCCATGATTAGCGATTAAATCATCTACTCCTTTACCTAATTCTGGATTCCAGGAAATTACTTTAACATTACATCCTTTTTTTGTGAGCAAATATCCAGTTTTTCTAATAGCAGCATTAACATTTTGAATAGTTTTCTGTTTAGTATCTTGGTCAAATACAATATAAATTTCTCGATGATTATTAGTCAGCTTTTCTAACTGAGGAATTAAGTTTTGTTTGCCGATACGGTTGCCATATTCGTCTCTCAAAACTCGATACCCACCAAATATTCCTGGTAAAGCAATAGCTACATAAGATGCTGTTAGTAAAGCACCTGCTTTTTTCGCTCCTTCAGTAATACATAAAGGTATCTGAGGATGGGCGATAAACCACTGCCAAAAACCCTGGTCTGGTTGATTATTATCAATATCTTCTGGGAGAATTTCTAATTGATAACGACTAGCTATTTTCTGCCATAAATGTAGAGGAATTTTTAGAGCAAATAAACTGGTAGGAGTTTTGGGAGGATGTTCATATTTTATTAACTTTTTTTGGTCGTAACTATGACGTGGTTGACTAGGTTTAAAACAACCCCAAAGGTCTTCTTCTCCTGAGAGTAAATTAATTCCAGAACACCACCATCCACCTTCTTCAATATGTTGATATCTTTTTAATATTTCGCTCGTTACTCGACCATCATTTCGTCGAGGAATGGCATCAGAATAAAATAAAAATTCATAAGGTCGTTGTCCTTCTAAGGGTACAACATTGAGGTGGATTAATTGGTCATCAACACAGCTATTAGTCCATTCTTGGAAATAATTAATATGTGGTTCGGGATTGGGGTTCATTGAATGATGCACTCTATATATAGTGACAAATTTCTATTATAGGAGAAAAATAAACTATATGTATATAAAATTTTCCTTAGCATCAACAAGCCGATTATATAAATATTCAATTTTTTGAATAAACTTTTATTATATCATAGTTGGTAGCTTTTTGAATTTATTATTCTCATAATAGAGGTTTGATTGTTCTGGAACCATAGGTGTTATACCAAATCTTATTCTCCTTCCTGACTCCTACCTAATTATTTAGATAGTGCTGCATAGTAATGGTATAGAAAGTGTGGGAAAAAAATATATAAAAATATATATTCTCACTATTACTATGCAGGAGAACCATTATTTATAACTGTTAATCCGGACATAATAGAACATATCTTCAAAATCAACTACACTTCTGAAAAACATTACTGATAATTATGGAAGCAATTTGGCAAATTATCAAAAATCTCAAAATTCTGGATATACCTATAATAATAATATTTTTTATAGTCCTGGTTTTAATAGCAACATTAGTCTTAAAACAATTATTAACCATAATTGTAATTAAGCGAATAGAGGCTTTAACTCGTCATACAAAAACTACCCTTGACGATGAATTAATTGCAGTTATTAAACAACCTATCGGATGGTTTATCTATTTACTCGGATTGTGGGTCATACAATTAATCCTGATAGATTATATTTCTCCCCAATTAAATCAAACAATCACAGGAATTATTAACTTAGCAATAGTAGGTACTTTTGCACTAATTGTCTATCGTACATCTCCAATTTTAGGAGAGTTTTTGAGAATTTTATCAGCTCAAACAGACACAGAGTTAGATGATATTATTAGCCCCTATATTCCGAAATTATTTAGATTAACTGCCATCGTAATTTTTGCCTTAAAAGCAGGAGAAATATTATTGGGAGCTTCTGCTACTGCAATAGTTGGTTTAATCGGTGGTGCTGGTCTAACATTAGGTTTATTATTTAAGGATGTTTTAGCTGATTGGTTAGCTACAGTTGTAATTTATAGTGATAGTTTGTATCGCATAGATGATTGGCTTTTATTGCCAAGTGGTTGTTGGGCGGAAGTTAAAAATATTGGTATTAGAAGTACAACAATTTATATAGGTTCTGAGGGAGCTAGTCAGAAAATTCCTAACTCTAAAATGATTGATGGTAGCATCAAAAATTTCTCTCAACAACCAATTGAAAATAAGACAGCAGCTATTGATTTGTATATTAAAATTGATGGGATTTCGGCTAGGAAGATAGCCTATATTAACGATAAAATTCGAGAAATTCCTAAATCAATTGACCTTTTATATGATTCTTGTATGGTTAGATTTAATGGGTTGGAAAGAAATGCTCGTGTGATTAGAGTAATTGGATTTACTAATGATTTAAAGAATTATTCGAGAGCTTATGACGAATTAAATTTAGCAATATTGGCTTTATTAGAGCAGGAGGGAATAGATTTATTTAATGTGAATATTCTGAGTGATACAGAAACTTATAAAAATTGGCAGTATAGTCAAAATTTAGGTATTGAAGGAGGGAGTGGGGAGTGGGGATTAGCAAGTAGTAATTTTGGAAATAGGGAATAGAAAAGAAGAAAAATAACTCTACTTTTGTAACTTGATAAATCTTATAGGTAGCTTGGATGAAAATTTTTGTGGTTTTCTACTGAGGAAAAATGGATGGAAACAGAGATGTGAGAAAAACCTAAAAACAGGAAGTAAAATTTCCACTTTTGCTGTTTGTGGGATGATTTTTCAGAATTGCTATGGCAGATTATTCGGAAATTTTAGTCAGGGAAAATTTGTGAGTATATATGTTCGTTGAAGAAGGGAGTAGGCGGAAACAGGGAATAGAAAAGAAGAAAAATAACTCTACTTTTGTAACTTGATAAATCCTATAGGTAGCTTGGATGAAAATGTTTGTGGTTTTCTACTGAGGAAAAATGGATGGAAACAGAGATGTGAGAAAAACCTAAAAACAGGAAGTAAAATTTCCACTTTTGCTGTTTGTGGGATGATTTTTCAGAATTGCTATGGCAGATTATTCGGAAATTTTAGTCAGGGAAAATTTGTGAGTATATATGTTACTTGAAAAAGGGAGTCAGAAGTAGGGAGTAGGGAGTAGCGATTCGGGAAACAGGAAATATAAAAGAAGAAAAATAACTGGTAAGCATTCAACTATTAGCCATCATCTACCTTTCTTCTTCCTTCTTTCTTCTTCCTTCTTTCTTCTTCCTTCTTCCTTCCTTCAATAACCAAAAATTCTGAATATCTCTGCTGCCTCTCTCTGAATAAAGTTAATTTCTTCCTGTTGCAAAACATGACGATAACGCCCCACACTTGCAGGTGATATTCCTTTACCATAAAGTTCTGAATGCCAAGGTTTTTCTGCATCACTTAACTGACTATAATTAATTCGACTCCTCCGCCATTTATCATCTTTTATAGAACTACTTAAATTTAAACCAGTAAATTCTTGAAGTTGTTGAATTGCTGTTTCAGGATTAAGTACCAAATGTTCATATTTGATATAAGCAACCTTAGTTTGAAAGCTGACTAATTTACAATTCCAGGAAGGTGCATAAGCACGGCGATAAAATTCTAGAAATTCTGATAATTTTCTTTCTGTAAACATCGGAGTTAAATGTCTAGTTTCACCCTGAATAGCCATTTTATTTCCTACATTAATTAAAGAAGCAATAGTATCTCGTGGGTCTCTAATAATCAAGATAAATTTCACATCTTCTACCAACTCATAAATATCTGGAAATAATTCTCCTATGAGAGGGTATTTGAGAATAATATGAGTAGCATCAGTATAACGTTTCCGAATATGTTCTAAAAATTTATTGACTAATTCAGAACTAAAATTTCTGAGTTCTTTTAGATCGGAAAAATAATATTTGCTCTGACTTTCAAAATCAATTTTACCTGTACTATAAGCATTAACTAAATGATACAGATAACCTACTTCTCCAATTAAGGGATTAACATTGGTATCGGAGCAAATAATATTTTGTAATAAAGTAGTTCCAGAGCGAGGACATCCACCAATAAAAAAATACGTCATATTTTAGAAGTTAGAAGGAAGAAGTCAGAAGGAAGGAAAGCGAGTATGCTTAAAAATTAAAAATAGCTGCTCCAGTTCAGAGCTAATTATCAATTATCAATTATCAATTATCAATTAATGAATCCTTATTCCTTACTTGAATTAAATTTTCTGCTAATTTAATTGCTTCAGCTTTAGTAAAAATCTTTTCTTCCGCTCGTGCTATTAAAATTTCTTTTAAGAGTTGACCAACTATAGGACTTTTAGGTAATTTTAGAGCTGTAATTAAATCATTTCCATTCAACAAAGCTATGGGATGAGCAACTGGATCGTCGGGTTTAATATAACGTTCAATTAAACAATTAATTTCCTCTAGAGATATTCCTTTTGCTACTGCTACAACTGCTAGAGCAGGAAAATTTTTTCCTATTTCTTGAAAGAAAAAATATTGTTCTCTAACAGACATCTGAGGAATTTCTACTTCTGACAGTTTGGCTAAACCTTTAATAACTGAAATTGTACTTCTAATTTCTGCATTGCTATACTTCAACCTCATCAATTCAACTTCCGCTTTTTGTGGATGAGGATTAACTAATATTGCTAATTTAGCGATCGCCAATAAAGATGTTTTGACTGTCTCACGCACCCCAGTTGCTAACTCTACTTTTAAATTCGACCAATTTTTTTCTAACTGCTCTACTACTATCTCTACCTTTTTTCCTATTTCTAAATTTTCTATTGCTGCGGGAAAATAATCTGAGAGTAAACCATTTTTCCAAGCTTTTTCTATCCAAATCATTCCTTGAGGATGACTCAATAAATAACCTAATTCTGTCTGCACTCTTTCTACTGCGACTTGGGTAAGCAAAGGTGCAAACTCTCGAATTGTTGTTTCTGTTTCTGGGGAAATAATAAAACCTAATTGTGCTGCTTGACGATATGCGCGTAATAGTCGGAGGGGGTCCTCTTTAAGATTCGCAGATTTTACCATTCTAATAATACCCTCTTGCAAATCTTTCAGAGCATTAAATAAATCTATCAATTCATCAGTAAAAGGATTATAAGCAATAGCATTTATCGTAAAATCTCGTCGCCATAAATCTTCCTCCAAACTATCACCTTCAATCTCAGCAAAATCAACAGTCGTTCCTTTAAATACTACCCTCGCAATTTTTCGTTCCGCATCCAAAACCACAAACCCCGCTTGATATTCCTTGGCAATATTTCTGGCGATACTAACTGCTTGCTCAAGAATAATAAAATCTAAATCCAAATATTCCCTCTTCCTTTTCAGCAAAGCATCTCGAACCGAACCACCCACTAAATAAACAGGTTGGGGCAGCATTCTTCCATCAAATGGCCAAGTTTCTGGTGATAAAGCAGACAGGGAATTTATCGACATTGCCACAAAAATTAAATGAATTTCTTTGCAGTTAGACTTTTACTTAGGTTAAAGTTAACATTATGTCTGAAAAAAATATATTTTTCCCCAGTAGAAAAGCAAGTTTGTCTCTAGGGCAAAATTTTATCAATGTCAGATAAAATTAATTTGGGTTAAAATATAGCAAATTTCCATCTCTAAGTGAGGTACAAAGTTCATTTGTTTTAGGGAGTAGGGAGCAGAAAAGAATAACAACAACTTTACCTCAGTAATTTGAGAAACGATATATAAACTTATCAAATCATTAAGATAGGAAATTATTGCATCAATTAAGATTAAACTTGACCAAAAAATAAGGTCTTAAGTCTCCCCTTTTAAGGGGATGAAAAAATAGGTGGTGGTGCATAGTAATGGTAGAGAGTGTGTGGGAAGTGTGGGGAGTGTGGGGAGTGTGGGAGGGTGAGCAGAAATTAAAAAATATATATCTTCACCATTACAATGCAGGATTACCAAAAAATAAACTTTAGTATTTCAACCCTCTGGGTTAACTCAGAGGTACTTATAACTAATAACCGATAACTGAAATGAGGTACTTATAAATGTGTATTTGTGTTAACTGCCATTATGTAGATCGGTGTGTAACTTATCATGCTGTAGAAACTCAGCACGAACAACTTCATTTAACAGAAAATCCAGATTTTGACCCGGTTGAACCTACTATCAATGTCAATATTCGTCCTCAACAAGAGGAAATTGAGATGGAATGGGATGTTGTCGGTTGTGAAAGTTTTCTAGAAGAAATGGGCAAATGGGCAAAATTAAGGCCAGGTGAACTTATCCCTACCTAAATTAATGGATAATTGATCATGTAAGCATTCAGCAGTCAGCTAACAGCTATCAGCTTTATTACCTTTTAAAGAGAGAACAGAAATTATTATTAAACTGTACCTCACATCCTAAAAATTTTAGTAAAGCTATAAAAATATGAGAGCTGAATGCTAATAAGTGAATGCTTACTTGATAATTAATCTCTAGAGATTTAAAGCGTCTCCTTTTAAATGGATAATTTATAATTAGAGATAGTTTTTATTATCCACTATCATTATTCATTATTCACTATCAATTATCAATTAATGAAACACCTAAATAAGAAACCGGGTTTATTCCTCTAATTATTGTTTTTCAAACCACCAAATTTATTTGATAAACCCAGTTTATGCGTAAGTATTACTCTATCCAAATAAAATATTAAAAATCTCGATCTATTCTAATGAGTTATTGTTTTAATCCTATCTGCAAAAATCCACAAAACTCTCCGAAGGCTGAAATTTGTCAGAATTGCAATTCACCATTATTACTAATTCCTCAAGAAATAGAAACAAAGAAAATTATTCCGTCAGTAGATAATAATTCCACAATAACTAACCAGTCTCATTACCGCATCCTTAAACTTATTGGATATGGTGGTTTTGGTAGAACTTTTTTGGCAGTAGATGAAGCAAATACTCCAGAAAAAGTTTGTGTAATTAAACAGTTTTTTCCCCAGAATAAAAATTATCATCAAAATTATCCTCCATCCTCAGAAAAAATTTCTGGTAGTCGGGAACTTCAGGTAAAAACAACCTCTGAAAAAGCTGTTGAATTATTTCAGCAAGAAGCGCAACAATTAAAAACTTTAGGCAGTCATCCTCAAATTCCTAAGTTGTTCAAATATTTTCAGCAAGACGAACAACAATATCTCGTTCAAGAATATATTGAAGGTAAAAATCTTGCTCAAGAATTAGCCGAAAAAGGTGTCTTTACTGAGGCTAAAATTCGGGAATTATTAAATGATTTATTGCCAGTATTACAGTTTGTCCATAAATCTCAAGTTATTCATCGAGATATTAAGCCAGAGAATATTATTCGTCGCACTACAGGTAAACTTGTTTTAGTAGACTTTGGTGCTGCTAAGTTAGTAGAAAAAAAAGGTTTACCTCAAACAGGTACTATTATTGGTAGTGCTGCTTATACCGCTCCCGAACAACTTATGGGTAAAGCAGTTTTCGCCAGCGATCTTTATAGTTTGGGTGTGACTTGTATTCATCTTTTGACTCAAGTCTCACCCTTCGATCTATTTGATAGTAGAAATAGTAAATGGGTGTGGCGAGATTATTTAAAAGTGTCTGTTAGTGAGGAACTTGGTAGAATTTTAGACAAAATGTTGCAAGGTGCGACTAATCGGCGTTATCATTCTGCTGTTGCTATTATGAGACATCTGAACCCTCAGTCTACTTATATGGAGACTGTTTATTTTTCTACTTCTTCAACAGTTCCGAAAAAGTTAACTCTACAAGCAGAAATTCGACGAGAGTTGCAGGAAGTTTTAGCTTTTGAGTCGGTAAAAGTTCAGGTGAGTCGCGTCAAGAAAACCTTAACTATTGTGATTAGTAGAAAATCAGACAAAAAGGTTAATTATGCTCAAATTTTAAAGATAATTTCAGCTAAGTTGACTGATTTGAATTTGCCGAATATAGATAAGGTAAAATTGTTAGGTAGAGCTAAGGATAAGACTGTACCAGAGTGGCAAAAAATATTGAGAATTGATCGTAAAGCTAGATGGAAAAATAAAATTGTGAGGCTGCAAAAAACAGAGAATTTTATCAAGCTATCACAATTAAGAACTCAGAGTTTTTGGTTAGCTAGATTTAGGGAAAGATAATTTTGGTTAGATGCTTTGATGTTTGGTTTAGTTGGATTTATATTTGGTTATCGAATAATTATTTGGCATCCCCTAATAGCTGTGATAATTGCCTCAGCTTTTATGACAGTTAAACATCAAGTGGGAAAACAGAATAAATTAGCAACTAATAATTTATTTGCTACAGTGGCAACCGTATTTTTAATAGTAGGTTTGTTAGGTTTGAGATTTTGGATTGATGATATTTTTGGGTTACTTTTAGGTTGTTTATTTGTAGCTCTACCAATATTTTATGTTAGGGAGGAAATGGGAATTTAAAATTTATAATTTATAATTTTTAATTTATAAACTATGAAATCAGGAGTCAGGATGAATAACTTCGATCCCATTTCTTATTGTGCAAAAAACTGTAGGGCTTTGGTCTCCAAACCCCATTTTCCTTGCTCCTTCCTTCTTCCTTCCTCCCTCTTCCTTATTCCTTCAACTAAATGACAAACACACCCAAAAAATCTAGTTTAGTAATTCACATCACCAGTCCGAAGTTAGATTGAGCTATGAGTAATTTTCCCGAAAATATTCCCTGGCAAAGTTGGAATTTCAGACCAGAGCTATCAACTCATATACTTTCCTTCCTCCCTCTTCCTTATTCCTTCAACTAAATGACAAACACACCCAAAAAATCTAGTTTAGTAATTCACATCACCAGTCCGAAGTTAGATTGAGCTATGAGTAATTTTCCCGAAAAACAATACCAGAAATATTTTCATCTTCTGAAGCTCCCAGAAAAATATATGCTTGTTTTCCCATCATCAAATCTTTCCATCCATCCCTCCTCAGTGGAAAAACAACAACATTTTCATTTTCTCAAGCTACCTAAAAATTTCGCGCGTCAAAGGATTTTTGGTTGCATCCTCACAATTTTTGTGATATGATAAAAATTATTGGGGGTTGTTCGCCTATGCGCATGATTTTTTATTCAACTAAATTTCCTTGCTAAGAGACAATCAAGCATTCAGAAATTTTCCCCATGATCGATACCAGAAATATCTTCATCTTCTGAAGCTCCCAGAAAAATATATGCTTGTTTTTCCCATCATCAAATTTTTCCATCTATCCCTCCTCAGCAGAAAAACAGCAACATTTTCATTTTCTCAAGCTACCTAAAAATTTCGCGCGTCAAAGGATTTTCGGTTGTATCCTCACAATTTTTGTGATAGGATAAAAATTATTGGGGGTTGTTCGGCTGTAAGCATGATTTTTTATTCAACTTAGAGCGGGATAGAACTCAGTTCTGCTTTTCGGCTGTCGCCGACATGTTTACGGAGCATTGTCAGGAAAAGGCGGAGCAAGTGCGACAGCTATATCCCTCAGGTTATAGAAAGGAAAATCAATGTAAAAGATGCCAAATGAATTCTATAGACTCATATACTTTCCTTTTTCCTTCTTACCTCAAACAAATGACAAACACACCAAAAAAAATCTGATTTAGCAATTAATATTATCATTCCGAATTTAGGTTTAGCTATTAGTAATTTTCCTGAAAATATTTGCTCTAAAACTTGTAATTTCAGACTAGAGTTATAGACTCATATAATTTTCTTTTTTCTTCTTCCTTCTACCTTCAAACAAATGACAAATACAGCAAAAAAATATGGTTTAGCAATTCATACTACCAGTCCAGAATTAGGTTTAGCTATTAGTAACTTTACCGAAAATACTCGCTCTCAAACTTGGAATTTAGGGCGAGACCTATCGACTCACCTACATCAAAGAATACAAGAGTTTATGCCACCTCAAATTTGGCAAGATTTAAGCTTTATTGCTGTTGCTAAAGGTCCGGGAAGTTTCACAGGTACTCGTATTGGTGTAGTCACAGCTAGAACTTTAGCTCAACAGTTAAATATTCCACTATTTGCAATTTCAACTTTAGCAACTATAGCTTGGTCATATAAACATAAAAGTCAGCATTTATGTCTACAAATGACTGCTCAAAGAGAGCAATTATTTACCGCTATTTATCAGGTAGAAGAAATGGGTATCAATCATCTTTTAGAAGATACACTAATAAATCCCGCAGCATGGAAAAAAATATTAGAAAACTGGGAAACTTCTTATCAGTTAATTCAGGTTGAAAATAGTTTAGGAAAATCTGTTGTAAGTCTATTAGAATTAGCCCATTTAGAATGGGAAAAAGGAAACAGACCCCATTGGTCAGAAGCATTACCTTTTTATGGACAACATCCTGTAGAAAGATAATAGATTAATTGTCATGCTGCTGAAGTAAAAAAATCTAGGTTTTATACCAATTTGAAAAAATAATGTTACGAATAGTAAGGGGGAGAAAAACATTTTTCAGAAGATTTCTGTTTTCTAAAAAATGGTATTAAAGGCATTCATTATGACTACTGACTCCTAACTCCTAACTCCTAACTCCTAACTCCTAACTCCTAAAAAATTCCCTAGTTATTTGTAGGAAACATTTATCAAAATGGTATTAGGCAACAAGTAATACCAATTCCCATGCATTAATGCTATACTTGAGTGACACTTCAGTTATCAAGTAATTAACACAGGTAAAATAAATTATTACCTAATTATTAGTCAGTTAATGTTCATTATTCTTCTGTGTACGGACGCCCTTATGCAACGTCCCTTCCCCCCACCTCCCACACTCCCGTACGGACGCCCTTATGCAACGTCCCTCCTCCACCTAATCAAATATAGCAAGGTTTTTGATAAATGGTATAACAGTTCATTAATGGATAATCGATAATCGATAATTACCTCTGGTTAAAACCGTTATTGATTGAATAGAAGGAAATATCCTAGCACTTTTTTTCTCTTTAAAAGGAGAGACTTTATACCTTTATTTTTCGGTAAAAGATAACAGAGAATAATAATAGAAGTACTACTTAATCATTTGAGAAATTCTCAAAAATTGGAGTAGAAATATTAGAGTCGGGAAAGGCTTAATTTTTACATTTCTGCCAGATTAATTTAATTTTTCTTTGTTGTTCTGATGTTAACTGACCGTAAACTTGAATCATTTCTTCATGGGTATAGTCAATAATAATTGCACTTAATTGATTAGCACTTTTTGCTTGTAAGATTAAATATTTTAATTTTACTAATGCTGCTTTTTGCTTGATAACCATAAAGATAGGACTACCCATTAAGGTGGTGTATAGTAATGGTATAGGGAGTGTAGAAAAAAATGTATATTCTCACGCCTTAGCAAGCAGGACTACCAGGTATTTTACATTGGCACAAGCTAAAAAGCTATTGTAGTAAAGTTTTATATGGGTGGTTTTTGCTTTTTGCATTCCCCGTACCAGTATAGAGAGCAGAGAGAATAGATAATATCATCTCTACTTAAGATAGGTAGGTCAAATTATAACAGTTTTCACTAACATAAAATACACATTATAGGTACTATAAACTGTAAGGGTTTAGTAACTAAACCCCCAACTTAACAATCTTTATATCCCAATTGTTTAAGCTATCCTAATCTTTTTCCTTCTCAGAATCTCTCAATTTTTTATCTTGATTATTTGCCTCTATTTCTGCTTCAACTTTTTCTTTTTCCTCCATTTTTTCTTGCCAATCATTCAGTTGCTTAAAAAGTTTTTGGTTAATCTTAAATACTGGTTTTTCTGACATTATTTTTGCCTCATATTGAACAAAAGTCAAAATTAGATAGAATCTATTTTCACTGACCTCTATCTAAATTTATTATAGCTATGAAATAGTTTTCCATAGAGGTAGTATTATTCCTACCAAAGCACCTATAAGTAAAACTAGAGTAGTTAAAGAACTAATACCAAACCCTAGAGTTCGTTTCTCCGCCGCCTGATAATAACCCCAAGCAAATAATATACGCCCAAATACCCAAGTCGCACCGATACCAGCACCCCAAAGTGGACTAACAAACAGAGAAAAAAGCCACAAAGAAGGTAAAAATAAAATTAATTGTTCTAGAGTATTTTGCTGTACTCGTACTACTCGCTCAAAATTTTCGTCTCCCGTCATTTGAGGAGGCATAATTTTGTATTTAGCTCTAGCTCTACCAACATTGATAGTTACTACAAAATACATTAATAAAGTGGCAACTGTTACTAAACTCGGCCATAGAATTTCTGGTGTTTCTACCATAGCGATAACTTTTCAAAGATAATCTATTTGGTCAAATTTAGTCACATCATAGTTCTGATATTTAGTTTTGACAAGTAAATTATAGTTGCCGTTTTATTTTTCAGAAAAAATTCCCTATCAATACTCAAAATTTGAGCGGTAAAATAGGAATTCCTGCTATTATTTTTTAGGGATTATAGTTTTTTTGAATCTTTTAGTATTGAGCAACTATGATTTTAATAGTGGCAAAAAAACAAAATTATTCATTGGCAAAAATCAGTGATTTTATTTCCGAGATAAACACCTGATGATCTACTATTGGCTTACCCATAAAACCATCCGCCCCACTAAGTTCCATATAATGTTCACTATCCTTTGCAGTACCAATTGCCGTGACTAACATAATAGGCACTTTAGCTGTATGGGGATTTGCTTTTAACAATTTAGTAATTTCAATTCCATTGATTGGTTTGCCATTATAATAACTATTTTCCAGACAAATATCCATCAGAATAATGTCTGCTTTATTTGCTTTAACAATTTCTATGATTGTTTCTACATCTTCACTAAGTTGAGCAGCAAAACCACCCAATTTTGTCAAAACTTTTTCAAAGACTTTCCAGTTAAGTAGATTATCTTCAACCACCAAAACATTTGTCATCTTATCCTCCCTTGTTCTGATTTCTATGATTATTATTTTGCTACATTAATCAAGATTTTGCTACATTAACAATAAAATGTCTACATAATATAGTCGTAATTTTATTAAATAATGTTACAAAATTGTCTTTAAAATTAGATATTTGTAGCAAATATTTATCCAAACAGTATAAATTCAAGAATTGGCCGATGATAAAGTACCTATAATATTACAAAATGTAAACTACTATCAAGTTAACCTTTCAAAAAATAGAAAAGTGCAGGTATCCTATCAAATAATTGAAACAAAATTTGTTTGCTATAGCGCTACGCGCAAGTCAAAAGTCACTCATGCAAAGGTTAAAAGTAATCTCTGACTGAGTTTTTCCTGGGGAAATGCTCCGAAACAGAATTTAGCAATGTTCTAACCTATTTGCGTAGCGCTATATAAACAGAGTTATAATTTAGTTTTTCTTATCCCATCTTCCAGTTATTTTATACTTATTAAAAAAAACTATATATAATATTCATTTGTGTTATTAATCAGAATATAAAAGCCGAATAACTTTGATCGTAAATAATCAAGTTATTCAATTCTAATATCAAACTTCATATATTAGTTGACTAAGTAATTGCTAAAGTTAATGTTACTCACAAATTATAATTTGTGTTCAATTTTACGACAAATTGCCCATAGCATCGATCGCTATGCCGATGTATACACTTTTGTAATTTTAGGGAATAGGAAAATCAAAAAAATACTATACCTAATTAAGATTAGAACCGCCATATATTTATACTAAAAAATAAATTATCAGTAATTATTTAATTAAAAATCATCCGTATTAACACTTAACTATAGACTTTGTGTTGAGAGTATCTCAGTATATTAGTCATCCCAAAAATTTGCCTTACTCTCAAATTCTTTACCAAATCTTCATAAAAGCTAAGTTATTCCAGACTATAATCTAATTACCAGGGTGTAACATACATTATATCAAGTTTTTTCTGTCTTGGATATCTATTCCGCCGTGAATATTTGGCTGTAAATACAAATATAAATAATGTTTCATATCGGAGTAATTAAACTTACTATAATCATCTCAAAGATTTTTGCTTAACTACTCTTATTAATATCTTTTAAATCACAATCTAACATTTATGATTAAGATTTATCCCAGTTAATATAATAATTTATTTGCACAAAAATCAAGTCTTTTTAAGACATCTTGAAATTAGTTTATAATTGATTTCAGGGAGTATTATACAAATGTCAAACTATTTATCAACTAAAAATAATCGTAAATCTACTAAAGAAGAACAGCTACTTTATCAGCATTTACAACATTTAGCCCGCCACCAAGAACCTGAAGGCTCAATTGATAATTTTAAGACCCTATTTATTGATGCTTCAGAATACTTTATCCCAGAAATTTGGCAGGCAATGGAAACAATTATTGATGCCGATCCTGATGAAGAAGATTTTCATAATATTCTCAACAGAAGTTGCTACATATTAATTAACCGTTGGTTACAAACCCCACAACTGCAAAAATCAATTCCAGACTTAGTAAATCTTTTCCAGGTAAAACCAAATCGCCTGGCTACTTCTTGGACCTCTAAACGTATACGCACTCTGACTAGCAGTTTTACTGAAACTGAAAAATATTTGGCCTTACAACGTTTGGCTCGGATGTTTATCAGAGAAGTTGAAGAAAATACAAAAATTGAAGATAAGACCCTAGGAAAATTAATTAATAGATATCCATATCTATATGAAAATAGCTTTATTAATGAAGATACCAGTGATGAACAGCGAGAAGAAATTATAAAAATGAGACAAAAGGAGCAAGAAAAATATGAAGTAGATTTATCTAAATATATTACTTATCAAAGGTTGCCCAGAAAAAGCAATTCTGTCGAAAATCCTACTCTAATGAAAAACAAAGAATTAAATGATGCTATTCAGTATTTTACTGGAAAAGTTGATGGTGGTCAAACATTGCGAAACCAAGCTGAAAAGTTTCGTTGTTATTGTGACTTAACTTATTCTTATCGCAGTTTTAAAGATGGTTTATATGAATACTTAACTGATACAATTGACTATAGTTATGGCAAACGTAAATTTAATCATAAACTATATCATAATTTGCAAAATACCTTGTCTAAAAATAATAGTAATAAACCCAATGATTTTCTAATTTTAGGTACTTGTAAAAAGTTATTAAATTTTATAGTTATCGATAGTCTAGAACAACCTAAACATTTTGTTTTTTATGACTTAATTAATAATCTGGGGACGATAAGAGTTATTGGTATATTATTGAAAATTGTACTCTTTTGTCGCCAAGCCAAACCTTATTTAGAACAAAAGTTTTCCATTCTGTTTAAGCATTATCAAGGATCTACTTCTGGTAAGGTTTGGTGGTTAGTTAAATCTATGGAGACTCTCAATGTTGCTTTAAGCACTAATTGCGGAGGAATTAACCTGTGTTGCTTTTAATAAATACTGATTCAATTAAATATAGTAGACCTCTGGTGAAAAAGATATAGACTTTTGGCAAGAGTAGGGAACAGGGAATAGGGAATAGGGAATAGGGAATAGGGAATAGATTTTCACGCCAAAGATACAAAAAATGATGTTGTAAGTAACTTTTACAAGTCTAGCTTATGTTAAATTAAAGAGCAAGTTTATTTTCTGGAGATATCTAGTGAAAGTAACAGAGAAGGAAGAAATAAAAAGGAAGAAAGTTTAAAACAAGAAAAAAACGTGATGGTGGTGCATAGTAATGGTATAGGAAGTGTGGGAAGTGTGGGAAAAAAATATATATTATCACCATTACTATGCAGGACTACCAAAAACTTAAATTGAAGTAGATATTAGCAAACTGTTTACACAAATAGGTACTTATACAGCAGTTTCCGCGCGTTATGAGATAAATATATTGACGGTTAAGAATTGAGAATTGAGAATGCACGAGTTGATAAGTTATCCAGAGTATGACTACTACGAAGTTTACCAGAAATGTTTGCAGAGTCAGTTAGCTAGTTAAGAAATTGGCGATCGCGTAGGCTGCTGTCAGGTCTATCCCATAGAACCAATTTAAGGTATATTTAAAATTGCTGGGAACTTTACCTACTCATCAGTTATTAGTCATCATTTATATTCACTCAATATAATTTCTGATAATTCCTGCGTTGACAGCAACCTACAAACCTTAGTCTTCAGCAAATACAGGAAAAGATTCCATTTGCATTTCCTCTTCTCCTTCATGGTGTTCAGCAAATGAACCTTCTGGTTCTTTCAAGAAGAAAGCACAGACAAATGCTACAATTATTGACAGGACTCCAAGAACTTCAAAGAAAATCTTATTACCGATAGCACCTTCGGGTAACAAACTAAATAAAGTCAGATAAACCACTGCACCCACGTTACCATAAGCACCAACATTACCAGCAATTTGACCAGTCACTCGGCGTTTCACGAGGGGAACTATCGCAAAAGTAGAACCTTCAGCCGCTTGGACAAAGAAAGAACAACACATTGTGAGCAAAACAGCACCAGGTAACCACCAACTTTCACCTACATGACCAAATGTCAGATAACCAATTCCCATTCCAGCAGTCAATACTGTCATTGTTAACTTACGACTACCTAGCTTATCAGAGATTAAACCACCACCAGGACGAGATGCCAAATTCATAAAAGCATAACTAGCAGCAATCATTCCTGCCATTGCCTTACTTAGACCAAAAGTATTTTCAAAGAAAGCAGGGAGCATCGAAACTACTGCTAACTCAGAACCAAAATTCACAAAATAAGTTAATTCTAAAATTGCTACCTGAGAGAATTTATAGCGATCGCCAGGAGGATAGTGTTTTTCTCCAGCAATTAACTCTTTATTAGTTGCCCAACAGTTATAAGTTTGGAAAGCATACAAACCTAATAGTAGTAACCAGACAATATAAAGCTGACCTTGGGATAAGAAACCAACTTTACTCAACCGCCAAGCTAACAAACAGAGAACACCCGTTAAAGGAATATTCATCAAAATGAGGAAAAGGAAATCTTTTTGGGTAGTAACTTCTAAACCTCTAGCACGTTTCGGTTTTTGATATACTTTCCCAGGCGGTGTATCTTGAACATTAAAGAAATAAAACGCACCATAAAGTGCAGCAATGATACCTGTCAAAGCGATCGCTAACCGCCAATTTAAAACATCACCGGAACCAAAAGTTAACCAAGCAGCTATAGTGGGAAGTGTGAAGGCAGCGCCAGCAGAGCCAAAGTTACCCCAACCGCCATAAATACCTTCTGCCAAACCTATTTCTTTAGGTGGAAACCATTCAGCCACCATGCGGATACCAATAACAAAACCAGCACCGACAATACTTAATGCCAAACGGCTAATCACCAACTGGCTAAAGTTTTGAGCAAGAGCAAACCCAATACAGGGAATAGCTGCATACATCAGCAAGAGTGAATAGGTAATTCTTGGTCCGTATTTATCTAGTAACATTCCGATGATAATTCGGGCAGGTACTGTGAGTGCAACGTTACATATAGCAAGAGTTCTTATTTGAGAAGTTTCTAAACCTAAGTCTGCTTTTAATGATGTTGCTAATGGTGCTAAGTTAAACCAAACAACAAAAGAGAGAAAAAAGGCAAACCAAGTTAAATGAAGGATGCGGTAACGACCGCGAAAAGACCAGAGTTCTGTTAACATATTTTATGTAAATTATACTAGGTTATAGAAATCACGAGATTAATACTCGTATAGGGTAAAGAGCATTTATCAAAAAGAGGAGGAATATTACTTTTGATTATTTAGATTTGTTTGTAGTTAAACTTTAGCCTCTAAATATTTTTTGGTCTTGCATAAATGCGAGATGATTTTAATAGTTTTGTGGAATGGGCATCTTGCCCGTTCCTTATATTTTCTGACAGGCAGGATGCCCATCCCACTCACATTCATCCCTTAATTCAGCTTGTATAGAACCCATTTAGTATCAATGCCAGCGATATTGATTTTTGAGGAGTGGAGTCATCCATAGGATATAGGCGATATAGGAATTAAAGGTAAAAAAATATTCTAAGATCATCTCCGAATGATTAGGTATAAATAAAATATTTGGCGATCGAGAGGATATATTTTAATTTCTCCCCATCTCCCCATCTCCCCATCTCCTCTACTCCTCCACTCCTTCTTCAGCCATCCATTGATTAACTTGAAGTACACCATCGGGAGTGAGTATCACTAAAAATTCTGCAGTTGCTTTGCTAGCATCTTCTAGGTTCGTAGTAGTAAAGTTAGTCAATTTTTCTAAAGGAGTTTCTGCAATATATTTGGAAGCTGCTTTATTGACGTGCTGATATTCAGCAATATTTCCAGCAGAATTCATTGTAACTCGATAGACTAAATTTTCCGAAAAAGTAGGATATTGTTTCCAACTTGTGTCTATCTGGTTATATAGTACCGAGGTTAATTTGTCAAGGGTATCTGAATCAGTAATTTTTGGTTTTGCTTGAGTTTCTGGAACTGTCATAGTTACCTCAGTTACTACTGGAACAGTTTCTTCTGATACTGTATTCACTTTTGAAGTTGATGTAGCAACAGTAGTTTCAGCTTGTTGCTTTTCAGCATATTCTGCTAAGGAACGCTGCCAACTATTGACATAAAAGCCAGTAAATAATGTCAAGCCAATAACAGATATGATTTTCAGACCTAGAGACTTTGCCGTTTCAGAACCAGTATTTGAGGGATTAATTGTAGTAGACATTGTTAATATTATCCTTGTTATAAAACTTTTGACTTCTTTGTTGCTGTTGTGATTAATCAATTTGAAAGAATGAAAAAAATCAATTTCAGTATTTTAAGCCTATAAAATCTTATTTTTGACTTTTGACTTTTGACTTTTAACTTTCTAAAGGTTTAGCAGCAAAATTTTCAATTAACAAATTCCTTAATATTGGTTTGAGGTCTTCGCAAGGAATACCTTTTTGCACACAACTGCCAAGTTGAGCATCCTTACCAACTTTACCGCCCATGTACAAATCAACACCCTCAACCATTTTCCCATCTTTGCGAGCTTTCGTACCCATCAAACCAATTTCTGCAACCTGGGGTTGTCCGCAAGAGTTGGGGCAACCAGTCCAATGAATGCGTACTGGTTTTGGCATTGATAGTTCTGTTTCCAGTTCTTTAGCTATTGCCAAAGCGCGATTTTTAGTTTCAATTAGGGCAAAGTTGCAAAATTGCGCTCCTGTACAGGAAACTATAGCCCTAGTTAATGGTTGAGGATCGATAGAAAATTTTTCTAGGAGGGGTTCAGCTAGAAATGCTTCTAGTCGAGAGTCAGGAATATTAGAAATGATAACATTTTGTTCAACTGTCAGACGAATTTCTCCATTGCCATAAACTTCAGCTAAACGAGCGAGGTCAAACATATCGGCAGCATAAAATCTACCAACAGGAATATTTAACCCAACATAGTTTAACCCTGGTTGCTTTTGTTTATAAACGCCAATGTGGTCGCGCTTTTCCCAGATAATTTCGTCTTTGAGGGCTTCTGTTTCTAAAATTTGCCCCATTTGTTGCTCAACTTCTGAGCGGAATTTTGCAACTCCCCATTCATCAATGAGCCACATTAACCTTGATTTTTGTCGATTTCCCCGGAGTCCGTAATCACGATATACTTCTAATAGAGCGCGGCAAAGGACTACAACTTGATTCGGTTCTACCCAAGCATTTAGAGGAATAGCGGCTTCGCACCGTTTGGCTGAGAAAAAGCCACCCACCAGAACATTGAAACCAAATTTATCGTTTTTGTAGGCAGGAATAAAGGCAATATCATTAATTTCCGCATGAACTGAGTTATCAACACATCCAGCGATCGCTATATTGAATTTTCTTGGTAGATTAGTAAATTCAGGGTTGCCTTTGCTATTACCAGTAATCATATCTTGGACTTGCTGTACTAACTCACGGGTATCATAAAGTTCATTAGCATCAATACCAGCAACAGGGGAACCCGTGATATTTCGTACGTTATCCATACCAGATTGAACACTGGTTAAACCAACTCGTTCAAATTTATTGAAAATGTCTGGAATATCTTCAATTCTAATTCCTCGCAGTTGTAAATTTTGTCTGGTGGTAATGTCGGCGTTACCATCATCCCCGTAGCGTTGGACTACTTCTGCCAAGACTCGCATTTGTTGACTGGTGATAATTCCATTAGGCATACGCATCCTTAACATAAATTTGCCTGGAGTTACAGGTCGAAAGAATATACCCAACCATTTAAGTCTGTGGTTGCGGTCTGTTTCGTCTATTGCTTCCCAACCTATTCTGGCAAAATGTTCTATTTCTGTTTTTACTGCTAGACCATCTTTTTCTGCTTTGATTTTCTCAAACTTATTTAGTTTTGTTTGGCTTTCTATAGTGCCAGTCATCTATTTTTCCTTATTTACAGACTTTTATTTCTATGCCAAAACCTAATTTTAGGTCTAGTTTTTAGTTAATTATTTATTTTTTTGAGATGTTTACTAGGATGAAAAACTTTTTTAAGAGATTCTATGTTTTCTGAGCATATCTGTTTAACTAATTTTATTTGAATTTGTTGTTGACCAATTTAGAGGAAGGCAAATAAAGAATTCGTAGCTTATATTACAAAATATTTATTTTGATGCGGTTTATGTATTTAAAAAATGCGTTTATTGCATAATTTGACGAATATATCTAACGAGACTTTAGAAAAAACATGACTTACGGAGGCAAAGGAAGAAGGACAACAGAGGAATACTTACAGCGCTTTTCACATGAAACGCGACATGAATGCGCAGCATTCCGTAAGGAAAGCAATCTCAGTTATGCGAGATTGCTTCCTATCGTCGCAATGACTATTTTTCAAGATTGTATGAGCAAGAAAAAAACTTAAATTTCCTGTAGATATTCACCCTAACTTTTACAAGCTCCGATACCAGCGGACATGATATAAATTCTATTTGTGGAGTATTTGAGCAGCAAAAACTCAGTCATAAATCACTTTTGAATTTTGACTTTTAATATAAAATCCGGTTATACAGTAATCGCAAAATTACTTTCTCTTAATACAGATGTTCTATAGAAGCCCTAACCGTATCTCCAAAAAATAGGTCCTGGTGGAGAAGTAATTGATAAAAAATTGGTAATAATTGATTTAATGATTGGATTTGGGGAGATATCTAATACACCCCATCTCCCCATCTCCCCATCTCCCCCTCTACTTTTAAATAGAAATAGATCCCAAATGGGTTCTATATGGGCAAATTTAAAAATTCATGCTCTAAATCTTTTCTTTCTCCTGACTCCGTACGGACGCCCTTATGCAACGTCCCTACCTCCTGACTCCTAGAGCGATACAATAAGTATTTAACCGGATTCTATATAATTAGATATCTTTGAAAAATTCCTATCTACTTAAATAACTCTACCCCATCCCTGCCATCAATATCTTGCACATAAACCTTCACCTGCTCTTCTGTAGCAGTAGGTAATTTTTTACCTGTAAAATCTGGATGAATAGGCAATTCCCGATGACCCCTATCCACCAAAACAACTAATCTAATTACTTCTGGGCGACCATACTCCACAACTGCATTCAAAGCAGCTCGTACTGTTCGACCTTTATAAATCACATCATCAACTAACACCACAATCTTACCAGTAATATCCACAGGAATTTCTGTTTTAGCTGGTGTTCGTATTCCCACTTGATACAAGTCATCCCGATAAAAAGTAATATCCAATGCTCCGACAGGTACCTTAACTTGTTCTAGTAATTCAATTTGATTTGCCAAAATTTTTGCTAGTGGAACTCCTCTGGTATGAATACCTAATAATACCAGTTGAGATAAATCTCCTGACTTTTCAATTACTTGGGAAGCTAGACGAGTAACAGTACGTCGTAACTCCTCTGCTGATAAAATTTCTACTGTATTGCTCATTTATTCACCCACCACAAATACAAGTTAAAATTCAAAGTTCAAAAGTTATCTGTGAACCGATAACTGTAGGGACGTTGCATGCAACGTCCCTACAAACCGATAACTGATAACTGATAATCCCAACCATATTAAAAAGCAGTACCGAGTTAACCGTAATGCTCGATCGATCGTTTCTGCTGTAATTGGATGAGTGGCGTCTCCCAATAGTGGTTTATTTTTAACCACCCCCTTGTAAGAATTAGCACCACCCATTTGCACCTCTAATGTTGCAGCATAAGCGCACTCACTCCAACCAGCATTAGGACTTGGGTCTTTCACTGCATCCCTTTGACATATCCTCCAAACGTATAGAGGTTTGCCAGAGAGAAATGCTATAGTCAGCACATTTAACCTACAAGGTAGCCAGGTTAAAACGTCTTCTAGTTTGGCACTAAACCATCCTAGATCGGTATAAGGTGCTTCTTTATAGCCTACCATTGAGTCTAATGTACTGGCAGCTTTGTAAGCAAAGGCCAGAGGTACACTGCCAACATTAGGTATTATCGCCCCTACTAAAGCATAAAATAATGGTGCTATTACTCCATCTGTAGCATTTTCTGTTACTGTTTCCAAAACTGCACGAAATATTTCTGAAATTGATAAGTTTTCTGTATCTCTACCTACATACAAACTTAATGTTTGACGTGCTTGAATTAAATTACCATTTACAACAAGTTGAAGTACATCTTTAGCTGCGGTATTTAAACTTTTACCAGCAAAACAGCTAGCTAATAGAATGCTCTCTAATATTACTGTTAATAAAGGAAATTGGACAAAATTTATTCGTAAAGCTTGAACAATTAACCAACTAATAATTCCACTACCGAAAACAAGAGTGACTGCCAATAAAATACCTACCAATCTCAGTATAACTACAGGGAAGTTCTCTCTATGACGTTTACTGATTTGAAAAATCAGTTGAATGTAATGAGTAATTATCCAACCCATGGCTTTTACAGGATGTGGCCAACTCCAAGGATCGCCAATCAAATAATCTAGGTAAGCAGCTATAAAAACAACAATAAAGCTATAGTTATAAGTCACAGTAATTAAATAATTATAAATTTATTTTAGTGAATCATCATTGTCAATCATCTAAATGCTGATTAACTTTTACAACTTTACACTCAAGCTATCAAAAACTAAACAACAAAATTTGTTTCTTCTCCTACTACAGCTTGCCAACTACGGACATCGTAGTATAAGTCTTCTAGGGAAATATTGTAAAGAGCTTCAGAAAGTTTTTTATGGAGTCGATGCCATATACAATAAGTAACCCAGTCTTCTGCCTGGTTACTATCAGGAGCATATCGAGGCAAAGGTTCGATTGTTTCACCAACAGATTCTAGTATTTGTCCTAGAGATATTTGAGCTGGTAATTTAGCTAGTTGATATCCACCTTGAGCGCCACGAAATGATATAACTAAACCTGCACGACGCATATCTATTAATAACTTTTCAAGATAGGCTACAGGTAGGTCTTGACGTAGTGCTATTTCTTTGACAGATACTGGAGTATTACTTTGTTGTAAGCTTAAATCTAAAAGTGCCTTAACACTGTAATGTCCACGAGTAGTTAACTTCATTGTATTGTTATTAATTATAAAGAGGTTAGAGTAATTTATAGCTGTAACTATATCAAATGGCCATTCAACTAAACTCGTTAATAGTTAATAGTTGATAGTTCAATGCTGATATTACATACTATATAGATGATTACTGAGTGTAATAAATTCCTATTCTTAGATTATTGTCTAAAAAATTTAATCAAATATGTGAATTTTTTACATAATTAGTGTAATATAGTTTTACAAGCGAATATCAAGCTATTGTTTCTTGGAACTAAAAAAAGCTAAGACAAAAGTTGATAACTGTAGTAAAGTGTTATAGGACTGAAAACATGGGTAAAAAGAAAAATCCTGAACCCTTACAAGGGGAAGAATTACTTGAAAAAGTCAAAAACTTAGGTAACAAAAGTAAGGAAGATAAAGCTAGAGAATGTGGCTACTACACTGTTACTAAAAGTGGTGTTGAACGAGTCAACATGATGAAGTTTTTGAATGCCTTGATTGATGCTGAGGGTATTGAGTTAGATGGAAAACAAAATGGTAATGGACGTGGCGGACGTTCTGCTAGTTATAAGATTAGCGTGCAATCCAATGGTAATTTATTAATTGGTGCAGCTTATACTAAACAAATGGATTTACAGCCTGGAGATGAGTTTGAAATTTCCTTAGGACGTAAACATATTCATTTGCGTCAAGTAGAGGGAGATGCGGATGTCGATATTGAAGAAGAAGAGGATCTAGAAGACGAAATGGCAACGGCATGATGTTAAGTTAAAGCTAAATACTTCAAATATTTACTATTTACGCAAAAGTGAGATTGGAACCCCCGTCTGTTTCAGATCGGGGATGAAAACGAGCAAGCAAAAATTGCTTGAGCTGCTTTAGCTCTCCTGTCTTAATAATTACCGCAAGCAAGCCATAAGAAGCTTTTACACAATCAATCTTTGCTATTGGAAGTGAAATTTATGATGGTTATTAGCTTCCTCGCCGGAGTTGCCCCAGATTTGTTAACGCAGATATTCCACAGAAGACAACAGGCAAACGCCAGTCTCACTGTGGGATTAATTCTGGTGGAGGATGTTTTACAATCAAAATAGAGAAGAAGCTAAAAATACTCCTTTGAAATATACAAGCAAACGCTGGAGGTGTAGGTGCGTCACGAGGAACAAAGTTTCCCAACATACCCTCAAGAGGTCTTCAGTTAGATTGCTTTTCTGTTGAATGCGGCGTCAATTTTCCAAGTCCTAAGGGACAACTTTCGGTAGGTAATAAGTCTTTAATTTAACGGCATGATTAACTCAAAAACAAAAACTAAGAAACTGTGACAGAACCCAGTAATCTTTCCACAATTGTTTGAGGCAGTTTTCCCCCTCCTGTTATCAAGCGATGAGAAAGCACATAAGGAACAAGAAACTTCACATCATCAGGAATAGCATAATCTCTTCCAGAGAGAAAACCTAACGCTTGAGTCGCTCGGTGCAAAGCAACTGTTCCACGAGGACTAACACCTAGTGTAATTTCTTCATCTTCCCTTGTTGCTCTAACCAACCTGAGAATATACTTTTGCAAAGACTCATCTACTTTGACCAAACTGCACAAACGACGTAACTCTTGTACTTCCTCTAAAGTAATGCAAGCTTTTAGTTGACTAACCCCTGAACCCTCAGAGATTCTTTGTAGCATCTGAAGTTCTTCGGACTCTGTAGGATAGCCTAATGTCAGAGATAAAGTAAAACGATCCATTTGTGCTTCTGGTAATGGAAATGTCCCTTGATACTCAATTGGGTTCTGAGTTGCAATAACAAAAAATGGGTCAGGAACAGAACGTGAAACCCCATCTACAGTAACCTGTTTTTCCTCCATCACTTCCAAAAGAGCAGACTGAGTACGAGGTGTTGCACGATTAATTTCATCTGTTAATAGTACATTCGCAAACACCGGACCAGGTAGAAATTCAAATTCTCCACTGCGAGGGTTCCAAATATTAGTACCAGTAATATCAGTAGGTAATAAGTCAGGAGTACATTGAATTCGCTGAAACTTTCCTGCGATCGAATGAGCTAGAGATTTCGCTAGTAAGGTTTTACCTACACCTGGAACATCTTCTAAAAGAACATGACCTCCTGAAAGTAATCCTACTAATACTAATTTGATGGCATCTTCTTTACCAACAATAGTTTGGCTGAGATTTTGTTTCAGCTTTTCAATACTTTCTTTCATAAAATTATTATTTGCTGTATGTAATGATTACTTTCCACAAGGTGTTTTTATTGATATAATACTACCTAATATTATTGACTTAACACTTCTCGAATTATCAATTATACCACTTTTAAAAAATAATTATACAAAAATGGAACTCTCGGTCAGATATGCTTAAAAATAACTACTTAAATTCATTTTAGATAATTATCTAATCGCGTTTTTGCCTTTTTTTTAATATTTATCCCTTATTTCTTCTTGCTTCTTCCTTCTTTCGTAGGGACGCCCTTATGCAACGTCCCTACAATTTGTAACAAACACTTATCATGCTTGCTATGACAATTATATATTTTTGGTAACACTACTAAGGTAGTTACATCTTAGTCAGTTTTGTATACTACATTCTGGAAGTTCAGATATGTGAAATGTTGTACATTTTTGCTCTTTTTCCCTCTTTTTCCCTCTTTTTTTATATACTTTTCTTCACCTGTTCCCTATTCCCTGTTCCCTCTTCCATAACGCTCTACAATATTTTATGAAATTAGTATGATTAATATATAGCAATAGTTATGGGTTTCATCAATTTTGGCACAGTAAATATTGACTGAAAGACCTCATATATCCTGACTTCTAACTCATAAATTAAGATTCCCTAATTCATACCAAAAATTAATAGACTTTATAGCAAAAGTCGGGAACAGAGAACAAAAAAGAGAAAAAGGAAGGAAAAAGAATTTATTTTTACAATTACTGCGAGGTTTCATACTTAAAATAACCGCGCGATCGCGGTGCAAATCAGAAAAAGTATAAATAAAATTGTAATTAACTTCAGAATATAAAAGGAATAGGATTAATTCCCATCCCTTGAATTGAATTTGATCTGACTAAGATATTTTAGTAGTCACGAGAAGAGCGCTCTCTTCTACCGCCACCACCTCGTCGGTCTTCTCGTGGCCTGGCCTTATTAACCTTGAGATTACGTCCCATCCATTCTGCACCATCGAGTGCTGCAATTGCTGCTTCCTCTTCCTCTTCAGTCTCCATTTCTACAAAAGCAAAGCCTCGAGGGCGACCAGTTTCACGGTCACTAGGAACTTGAACTCGCTTAACCGCACCGTATTCAGCAAAGACTGTCTTTATATCCTCATCTGTTGCATCGTAGGAAAGGTTACCAATGTAAACCGACATAATTGACCTCCAAAATAGGAATTTTAGAAATTTAACGTAGAGAGATTTCGGAAGGCCAGCAATGCCAGATGAAATATCATCAAAAAGCTCATCACTCAAAACAAAAACTGAAACCTATACCTATTCTCAAACTAGATTCTATCATAGAGAGTTTTGGTTAATATTTATACAAAAAAAACTTTCTTCCCAGTGAAAATAGGCATTCAATAATGGATAATGGATAATGGATAATTGATAATTGATAATTACCTCTCCCTAAAAACGGATAGGATTGAATAAAAGGAAAATATTTTCTTGTTTCTCCTTGATCATGAGAGGCTTTATACCTTAATTATTCGGTAAAGTGTTTTAGATTTTAGCCGTATAAAAGTTCTATTAAACCTCTGGACTAAAATTCTCAGTGAAATCTTGCAACTCAAATTTAGGACTGCTATATTTTTTCATTTTTTCATAATTATCATAATCATGTTTGAGAAATAATTAATTCAAAATGAATCATAAATTAAAGTTATGCACAATTAACCCATTACCAAATTATTTTCCCTTGACATAATGCCATTTTTTTTACCTTATAAAAAACAAGGTTGACAGTAATATGTTCGACTGAGAATTAAAAGGGACTGTAGATTTTAATCTATCAAACCTATTTGAGCAATTTTTCCTACAAATTCTTAGAAGTTAGGAGTCAGTTCATTAATTATCCATTGGTAAGGTCTCCGTCGAGTTGGCGATGTATAGGAGTCAGGAGTTATAATTTAGCAATCAGGAGGCATGGCTTTTAACCATTCCTTTTTGACATTTTCTATCTGTTTTTTATGTATTTTTGATCTATTGACAACTATATAAGTATCTTTTAATCACCAATGTTAGACTGAATTTTTTCATTTGACATAAATCAAAAATTAAGTGATTAAAGAACTTAATTTATCTGTAACATTTTTTTGAAAAATGGTATTATAGTTTAGTATTGTGAGGTGATAA
Organism: Dapis hubbardiae BLCC-M172; assembly: GCF_050016015.1. Classification (NCBI taxonomy): domain Bacteria; kingdom Bacillati; phylum Cyanobacteriota; class Cyanophyceae; order Oscillatoriales; family Microcoleaceae; genus Dapis; species Dapis hubbardiae. The sequence goes on along the minus strand of NZ_JBNHEQ010000022.1, from coordinate 66,139 downwards.
AGTAAGGGCAATAGCTATAACTACTGCTATACTAACTTTTAGTAGCACCTAAGAGGATGTTTGGAAAGTATTAATTTTGATTTAGTTCCCCCTAGCTCCCCTTGAAAATGGTGAAATACAACGGAAAGTCCCCCTGATTAAGGGAGACCATTGAGGGATAGATTACTTCTCAAACAACCTCTAAGAAATTTTTCTTTGGTTAACTAAGAAGAAACAAAGGAAGGCCAATTTATCCCATTGCTTGGGTCAGCAAATAACCAGGTCTATAGATAAGTAGGGAACTCTCAAAATTATACAGTTTGATTTGTCAGTATACTTCTAGCAATTCTACAATCTTCATGTATTTGAGCTTTCAGTAAATCTACAGAAGCAAATTTTTGTTCAGGTCGCAAAAACTCTATCAAATTTACAGTTAAAGTTTGACCATATAAATCTCGAGACCAGTCTAATAAGTGAACTTCTACAGTTGGGTGTAAACCATTTAATGTAGGGCGAAAACCGACATTCATCACTCCTAAGTAGGGTCGATCACCAGAAAATATTTCTTGGGGTTGCTTCTGAGCAGAAATATAGACTTCCACAGCATAAACCCCAAAATGAGGCAAAACTTTTTGTGGTGGTAGCTGGAGATTAGCTGTAGGAAATCCTAATGTTCTACCTAATTGTTGACCCTGGACTACTTGACCCACTAAACTGTAGGGGCGACCTAACAAACGATTTGATTTCTTCAGATCTCCTTCTTCTAAAGCTTGGCGAATTATAGAACTGCTAATACGTTCTCCATTTTCACAAGTATATAGAGGTACAATTGTTACACCTATATTATAATTAGCAGCGATCGCCTGTAAATCTTTTGCGTCTCCTGCCCTCTTGCATCCAAAACGGAAATCCCATCCTACACTTACTCTATATGCTTGTAAATGTTTTACCAGAATTTCTTCTACAAATTGAATAGGAGTTAAATCTGCTAATTCTTGATTGAATGGCAATAATACTACTTGGTCAACTCCGATCTGTTGGAAAAGAGCTAATTTTTCTGCTATTGGAGCCAACAATTTTTTTGGTTTTCCACTAAAAAACTCTTGGGGATGAGGATTAAAACTAACAACGGTGGAATAAATTTTTTGCCCTTGGTCATCATCATTATTGCCCAATTCACTTTGGCAATGCCATGATGAGAGTTTTAACTCTTGATGGAAAAATTGCAGCTTTTTGCCTTCATCTACTTCTGTAGCTGTTGCCAATTCTGATGGACAGACAGAAAGTAAGTTGGAGCTATTACTATTGTTTAAGTTTAAAATCGGTTCAACTACTTGCCAATGTCCTCGATGTAAACCATCAAAGTTTCCCAAGGCAACTGTAGTTGGAGTTAGAGCCGTAGCTAAAGAAGAAGTTATCCACACACCTTATATTTTCATTGATTTAGTCATCTTTTACCAGATTTAATCTGTTTTTTCTAAGTTTTTTGTTAGTTTACTAACAAAATTAAAATTAAGCAGAAATTTTAACTTCTTTTACAGTATTTACTTCTGAATTCTGTTCTTGACCATTACAAGGAGGTATTAATTGAATTGATAGACCTTCTCTTGCCATCAAACTATTAGGAAATTTCTCAGCCACTTGCTCTCCCACCTTATCTAAAAATTCATCATTGTGCATAGGATCGTGGTGAAAAATCACCAATTTTTTGACTTGAGCTGCTTTAGCAATTTTTACAGCTTCCTGCCAAGTGGAATGGCCCCAACCTATTTTACTAGACTTTTCCGAGTAATATTCTTCATCTGTATAGGTCGCGTCGTAGATTAAAACATCTGCTTGACGAGCCAAAAATAAAACATTTTCGTCAAGGCGGTCTGGGAAATGTTCTGTGTCTGAAACATAAGCAGCGGAATATCCTTGCCAATTTACACGGTATCCTACTGCTTCTCCTGGATGATTCAGCAAAGCATTTTCTATAAGTACATCATCAATTTCAATTGACTTACCTATTTCCAGATCAAAAAATTTGAGTTCTGCCCCCATAATTTGTAGAGGTACTGGAAAATTAGGGTTGAGCATTTGGTCATTAAGTCTTTGTTGAATAGTAGCTCCATTAGGAGCTACTGGCCCATATATAAGGAAACGATTACTTTTAACAAAGGCAGGTACAAAAAAGGGAAAACCTTGAATGTGGTCCCAGTGGGTGTGAGTGAATAACATATGGGCATCTATTGGCATTTGAGACAGAAGGGATTGACCCAGAACTCTTAGGCCAGTACCACCATCAAAAATGAAGCGATGTCCACCAACTCGCATTTCTAAACAAGGTGTGTTGCCTCCATATCTGACTGTTTCTGTGCCTGGGCAAGCAATACTGCCTCTTACGCCCCAAAATTGAATTGTGAATTGATGTTGTTTAACCGACATGAGTTTTATCGCAGAATTTCTTCAGTGAGTCCATCGAGGAGATTTTACTTATGAGTCAAATTTTTGCCACTAATATGGATCTGCCTAAGAATAAATATGTATACTTCAATAGTATTTTAACTGTTATCTTCCGTAATTTACTATCAGTAAATTTGAGGCAGTAATTTCACTCAGTTTAGTTTGATTAGGTACGGTAATAGTATCAGTTTGGGAATATTGAAAAGACCACATTTTGGGATAGTGGTTATGGTTCTAGTCTAACGCGTGCAAGAATAGGATTGGTAAGTATCTTGATGATAATTGGGTTAGTTTGGCGATTTTGGGCATCTCATAGGGCACGGCAGTCAAAAGTCACAAATCAGAAGTCAGAAGTGATATTTGAATTGCTTAAAGTATATATTGTACAGTAATTTGAGGTAAGAATCAAATATGAGAATTTGATTCCTAGTTGCCATATATATTTGATTTGACAACTAAAAAAATATTTATGGTGATTTTGATTAATATAGACCACTATCAGAAGGTCTTTCATTCATGGATAATGGATAATGGATAATTATCTCTGGTTAAAACCGTAACGGAATTGAATATAAGGACATATCCTAGCACTTTTCTCTTGGTAGAATGACTAAAAGTAATTATAGTTTTCTCACAGATTACCAAGTCACCCGATCGCTTAATTTATCTAACATTTTAGGTCCAATTCCAGATACTTGATCCAGGTCTGCTAAAGATTTAAAGGGTTTATTTTTTCTTGTTTGAATAATCCGTTCTGCTAATTTAGGTCCGACGCCAGGTAGTGTTTCTAATTCTTCCGCAGTAGCAGTATTTAGATTAATTTTCTTGTTAGTATCTATTACCGAAGTTTCAGTTTCTGTTAATCTATCCCCACATTCTTTTTTCTGTTTCTCAACTTTTTTGATCAACCAGGATGGTATACCCATAGTTGCTGTTTGATAAAGTCTTTGAAATTCACGGTCAAAATGAGCTGCTACTGTGGAATTTTCTATTACTAATAAAGTTTCATCATTGTTCTGGTTAGCTGCTTCCGTCCAATTATGAGAACCAGTAATTACAATGGAATTATCAATAATTCCAAATTTATGATGGAGGCGATCGCCAGGGGGTAAGTTAGGTACGCCTACTGTGGATATAGGTTTTTGCCAAGGGCGATTATCAGTTTCATATTTACATTTATTTGCTAGAGCAATTCCCATCATATCTAATCCTTCACTGTAGTAACGATAGGCAAAACTAGGGTCAATTAAACCTTGAATTAATACTCCTTTTAGGGATTGATTTTCTAGGTTATTAACTAACTTTTGTGATGAGAATACAAATAGGGATAAATTAATAGATGTTTGTGCTTTTTCTAATGTTTGATTTATTAAACCATTTACACTTTTTTGCCAATATTGACTATTAGAAATAGGAGAAAATTGTACTGCAACTTTTGTCTCACCAACTAATACTTCTCTTGTATCTCTAAATGTTTTTTTTACACCAAATTTACTATCTGGTTTACCTCCAGGACCATCTCCCCATAATAGATTAAATTCTTCTGTGAATATTTCAGCTAATTCAGAACTTTCTATTTTTAAAAGATTATTAGCATTTCCTCGACTCAGAGGTTCCGAAAAATCTCCATGAATACCACTGGTAGTAAAATTAGCCGAGGTGACAATAATAGTTTGACCATCCACAACTAAAAATTTGTGGTGCATCAGACCACTACCCTTAGAACCATCAGCAGTATCATCAATCAAGGGAACTCCTGCATTACTTAAAATTATTAGAGCATCCCTACGATTAATTTCATCTTGACTAATTTCCCCATCCATGTTAATATCAGTAATCTGAATAAATTCATCATAGCGGTCGCGCTCCCGTTCAGGAAGTTGAGCGACCTCAGATGGACTTAAACTTCCCCAGGGACGATTGTAGGTATTTTCAATAATAACTCGCACTTTGGCCCCTGCTTGATACCGTTCGACCAAAGCTTGAGCGATGGCTGGTAAACGTAACTCTTGAACCGCCACATCTACACTAGAAGTAGCATCAGCAATAGTATTAACAATTATTTCTTCAAGATTGTCTCCCAGTCGGGTTTGCTGACGTAGCGTTTCAGTATAGCTTGAAGCTTGGGATTGATTAAAGTAAGATTCAATTAAAGGGTCTTGTGGCAATGGGGATACAGGAGGAACTAACTGCTGAGGTTGATTCAGACAAGCAGTTAGGCTAAAAGCCAATAGTAAAACATAGCCAAAGCACAGTTTAATAGAAGAAAATAGCACTGATATTACCTATTACTTCATCTAAAAAAATTGGTAGTAAGTACACCTAGAGCAATTTTAGTGATAGCAGCTACCAGAGAAGTTAGAACATTCTCGCACCTCTCAAATTTAGTCGGTGCTGGGAATTTAATTTCTGACTTCTGACTTCTGACTTCTGACTTACACTATATAGGCTTCCTAACAAAGTATAATCTATAGTAAGCTACAGTGTGGGCTGTAGCTTAAATATTTCTCAATGTTAATTCTACTGAAATTTGAGCAAGAATGAATTTTGAGGATTGTGCCATAATCCCTGATAATTTAGAGTGATAGTTAACTTAAATATTCCTCTCTGTAGAGATGTTTTCTCTATTGTCCATTTGCTATGCTATTGGGAAGTAAGAATGATAGCCAAAACTGAGAGAACCTAGTGACAACTAACTTTGCTGTTTTATGCCGAAAAGAAAAAGGACTTTTCCGTGTGGCCATAAAGGATATGGGAGAAAATGCCATCGCTGTGAACAAGAGCAAATGGTACAGCAAAGAGTTGACAAAAAAATCGCGGAAAAGCGGGAAAAAAAGTTAGAGTGGGAAGCTTCCTTTGATGGTGATTTGATAGACTTAAAGGGTCTACCAGACTATGTAGTGGTTAAAGCTAGAACAATTATTTCTGGATTAAATAATAATCAAAGCTACCGGGAATTTGGAGGTAAACGACTTCGCCACAATCGTTTTATTGTGAGTATACCTGTTACGCGAAATTATAGAATGATTTGCCAAGATTATGGGACTTTTGTTGTACCACAGAAGGTGATGTCCCATGAAGATTATAATGTTTGTAAACCTAAATAATTAGAAAGTAGGGAAATTAAGCAGGGAAACTTTCCTGGTCTATTTCTTTAAATTGGATAATTTATTTTTTGCTATTCCTTGTAGGGGCGCTACGGGCAACTGAAAAGGTAAAAGGCAAAGCTATTGATTTAGTAAAGCTTTAAGTATTTTATTGTTGATTGGTTGGTTGTTTCCATGGTAGTGCATTAATCTACAGAAAATAGAGAGTAAGGAGTAGGTAGTAGGGAAAATAATTGATTATTTATCTCCGATAATTGATTTAATTATTTATTATTGGAGATGTATATTAGTAATTTTTCGGAATTGAAAACTTAAAGGTTAGAAATATAACTTCAGTCAAAAGTTAAATTATTGCTGTAACTATATTTGAGAAGAGCAAGAATGTCCGCCCCAGTAATTATGAGTGTTATATCAGAGAATATTTCAGAAGTTTAAAATATATAGCAATCCTAAATTGGTCTTCAATAATTAATAATTAATAATTACCTCTTATTATCAAGAAGAGGATTGACTAAAAGGATTTGTTTTTCTTCTCTTGGTCGATTGGATATGGCGAGGGAACCTCGCCATCTCTCGACCGCTTTTTTCTCCATGAATGGAGAGGCTTTATACCTTAATTTTTCGGTAACAAGTTTTAGAATAATTAAAAAGAGCTAAAAACCTGGAAAATTTTGAATCCTGACTCCTAACTAATCCTAAAATACTACAACCTAAATAGGATTACTATATATAGCATTGGCATTTATTGAAAATTGAATGCTCAGAGATAACATGAAAAATTAGAAGGTAATCTAAGAGTTTTTATTACAGATAACAATTAAAATCTAGTTTCACAACTTATATGGAAACACTATATATGGGAAATATTCAAATTTCTATAAATAATTAAAGAAAAATTAGTGATCTTGGTGATTTTTAAGCTAAAATAAATCTTGAACAAAAATAATAAAATTCTGGAATAAGAGCCACTCAGTCAGAAAAAGTAAAGTCGGAGTAATTCAATTTTATCTAAACAAAATTCAAAAATTGTTCTAGAATTATTGCCTGATTAAAATTTAATTTTTGGATATATTTAAAACTCAAAATCAAAAATGATTGGTATTCTCTGGATGTCTTAAAAGTTTTGAATATTAAGTTATGAAATATTTCTTCTGAGATATTCAGTTAAACTATTTTTCTCTAATTCTTAGCTCACATAAACTAACACTTTTTTAAGTATATTTCGACAAAATTAGCATAAGAAAAAAAACGGACAAAAGATGATGCAAATTTATCTAGACTATAGTGCTACAACACCAACAAGGCCAGAAGCGATCGCTCTTATGCAGCAAGTTTTTACCCAACAATGGGGTAATCCATCTAGCTTACATACATGGGGCCAAAGGTCGGCAACATTAGTGGAAAGGGCAAGAATAAAAGTAGCGAATCTTATTAATACAGTGCCAGAATCAATTATTTTTACTTCTGGGGGAACTGAAGCTGATAATATGGCAATAATGGGTGTAGCACGTTGCTATGGAAAACCTCAACATATAATTATTTCTAGTGTCGAACATTCTGCTATTTCAGAACCAGCAAGAATGTTAGAAAACTGGGGTTGGCAAGTGACAAGATTACCTGTTGATAGACAAGGAAGGGTAGATCCTCAAGAACTACAAGCTGCATTACAATCGAATACAGTTTTAGTTTCCATAATTTATGGCCAAAGTGAAGTTGGCACTCTCCAACCTATTACAGAATTAGGTAATATTTGTCGTTCTCATGGGGTTTTGTTTCATACTGATGCGGTTCAGGTGGTGGGGCGTTTACCATTAGATGTACAAACACTGCCAGTAGATTTGTTATCTTTATCTAGTCATAAAATTTATGGTCCTCAAGGTGCAGGGGCGCTTTATATAAGAAACGGTGTGGAGTTAGTCCCTTTATTGGGTGGTGGAGGCCAAGAGATGAAATTACGTTCTGGTACTCAAGCAGTGGCAGCGATCGCTGGTTTTGGTGTGGCTGCAGAATTAGCTAATGAAGAGATAGCTACAGAAACACCAAGGTTAAGTAGGTTACGCGATCGCTTATTTGCACATATGGCAGATAACCCTTATGTAATTTGTACTGGCGATCGATTATACAGATTACCTCATCATGTTAGTTTTTGTATTGTGCCTGGTGAAAATGAAATAGATGATAAGGTTACTGGTAAAACTCTAGTGCGACAATTGAACTTAGCTGGAATTGGTATTAGTGCAGGTTCAGCTTGTAATAGTGGCAAAATAGCTCCGAGTCCGATATTACTGGCAATGGGATATACTGAAGATGCTGCTATTAGGGGTATTCGTTTAACGTTGGGACGAGAAACAACGGAAGCTGATATTGATTGGACGGCGATGGTACTGAAGCAAATTTTAGCAAGACTTATGCCTAATACTAATTCTCAAAAGTTTGACTATGTATCTTTGTGATGGGGTCATTTCATTTATCAGTTACCAGTTATCAGTTATCAGTATCTTTATGCTTCAGCTAGAAGCTTGAAATACAGAATCTTCTTTTTTTTATCCTGTTATATAACATCAGATTGAATAGTTGTCCGAAGCGACGATAGTAAGCAATCTCAAGAGTTTCGCGAGATTGCTTCCTTCTTCTCCGTTCCAGTCGCAATGACTAATGACTTAAGTAGGGTTTTATGATATAGATCAGGAATTACGCACCAGACCACATATATAGCGCTTAAAACTATAGCGCTATAGTTTTTCAACTGTCATATATAGTACCTTTGCGTAAGTCCTGTAGATATTAAAATGTCTCAAGTCTCCTGCTTATAACAAAAGGTACTGATAACTGATGACTGATAACTGAATTCCCTACTCCATATTTTCAGGAAATTATAAAAATATTATATAATTTGAGTTTTAATTTTCAACAGGAACTAAGATCGACACAGAAGATTTACTAATGAGTTGTAGTCTCAAATTTAGGAGTAGATAAATTGAAAAGTCAACAACAAAGTTTACAAACATTAATATTAGCAACTGCGTTATCTGTAATATTGCTACTTGGCTTTAATTCGTTTGTAATTATTAACCCTGGTCAAGCAGGTGTTCTGAGTATTTTAGGTAAAGCTAGAGATGGAGCTTTGATAGAAGGAATTCACTTTAAACCTCCTCTTATTTCTGAAGTTGATATATATGATGTGACTGTGCAAAAGTTTGAAGTTCCTGGTCAAAGTTCTACAAAAGATTTACAACAATTATCTGCTAGTTTTGCGATTAACTTTCGTTTAGATCCATTGCAAGTAGTAAAAATTAGAAGAGAACAAGGCACTCTACAAAATTTGGTTGCTAAAGTAATTGCACCACAAACTCAAGAATCTTTTAAAATTGCTGCAGCTAGAAGAACTGTTGAAGAAGCTATTACAAAAAGAGTAGAATTAAAATCAGACTTTGATAATGCTTTGGGTTCTCGCTTGGATAAATATGGAATCATTGTGTTAGATACTAGCGTGATTGATTTAACTTTTTCTCCTGAATTTGCTAGAGCGGTTGAAGATAAGCAAATTGCTGAACAAAGAGCGCAAAGAGCAGTGTATATTGCTGAGGAAGCAGAACAAGAAGCTGAGGCAGAAATTAATCGTGCTAAGGGTAAAGCAGAAGCTCAGAAACTATTAGCTGAAACATTAAAAGCGCAAGGTGGTGAGTTGGTTTTACAAAAAGAAGCTATAGAAGCTTGGAAAAAAGGTGGTTCTCAAATGCCTAAAGTTTTAATTCTTGGCAGTGAAAAGTCTCAGAACGTTCCTTTTATTTTCAATCTCAGTAATATGGATGAAAATGAATAGTTAAAAGAAGGAAGAAGGAAGAAGGAAGAAGGGAGAAGGAGGAAGGAGGAAGGAATAATTAAGTATAAGAGAGTATTCAGTTGGGAATTTAATTTGAGCTGAATACTCTCAAATTTTCCAATAGACATCTGCAAAAATTAATCTCAAACTTTGACAATTCCTAGGCTAAAATAATGGCGAACTTCACCTCAACCAAACCTACAAATATAATTAAATTTAATCACATATCCCTTTTTGTTCAATTTTCCAATCAAGCCATTTTTTAATAACATTAAAAATGAAATTTTGTGCCTCAGACAATGACATTGGATTTTTCGGAGGTTGTTGTTTATTGCTACCATGTCTTGCTTCATAACCAATTGCATCTGGATGATTGGCAGTTTGTGTAAAATCAGAAACTGAAAATTTTTCCCTTGTCACCCATCCTTCTATTTTTTTACTTTTTTTACCGCCTACTTCATCTTTAATAATGTCGTAAATTTTGTATAGATTTATAAAATCATGTTCGTATGAAGTTAACAAATGAATAACTTTTTTCACTTGCTCATCTTCCTTTGTAAGTAACAACAAATCTTGAACATGATACTCAAAAGGTAAATACTGACCTTTGCCTTGAATTTCTACATCAATTAGAAGTCTAATTGGATCTACAATATTGCAGTGAGCTTTAAGATTGTGTTCACAAGTTTGTTTTCCAGTTTCATCAATTTCACAAACAACATCAGGTTGAAGAACAGGAAATCCTGAAAAATAAAGCATGGCAAGACCACTTATATTCTCTAGATTATCTTGACCCCACTTATATACTTGTTCCAAACTGTTCATTAATTCAAAACTTGAATGAACTAAATAATAACGACCATCTTCTTCTATCAAACTATACTCATTACATGAACTAAGAAATTTAGATAAATCTAAAAATTGAAATCCTGTAATTCTCAATAAAATTCTATATTTCATAAATTAATACATCCTACTAAACAGAAAATCATTCACTTGTAAGTTGAGTTAAGTGACAGGGCAACCCAGCAAAAATCTAGATATAGCTTTTACTTTTTTCTTGAGTTTGATTACTTCAATCCTATCTAGAAAGTATACTATTAATTCTAACTTCTGACTTGAATAAAATGTTGGGTTTCGTCACCTCAACCCAACCTACAAATACTTCTTAACTTCTGACTTATGACTTATGACTTCAATAAAGCGTATTCCTTTGTTGATAATTTCTCCCCAAATCTCTAATAGCTTCCTGCAAATTTTCTACCTGCATACAAGTACCTCCCAAAGCACCTGCCATTGTGGTAATATGTTCTTCCATTAAGGTACCACCAATATCATTACAACCCCATTTTAATGCTTCTTTTGCTCCATCCAAACCAAGTTTAACCCAACTCGGTTGATGATTAATAATCCAATTTCCTAAGAATATTCTCGACACTGCAGTTAACAATAAAACATCCAACAAAACAGGTTGGTCTCGCCCTACCCTCCGACGCAAAGGTGCAGGTGCTTCTTGTCCGACAAAAGGTAATAAAATAAACTCCGTTATTCTTGCTGGATAATCTTTTTCAATAGCAGTTTGTTGGAGAAAACGCAACCTTTCTAAATGTAAAATTTGCTGTTCGGGAGTTTCAATATGACCGCATAACATGGTACTTGTAGTTGGCATTCCCAAGCGATGCGCCGTACCTACTATTTCCAACCAAGTCGCTGTATCAATTTTTTCCGGGCAAATAACTCGCCTGACTGCATCATCCAAAACTTCGGCAGCAGTACCTGGCATCGATCCGACACCAGCATCCCGCAAAGCAGCAATTACATATTCATAACTCACCCCATCCTCCCTAGCAATAAATTGCACCTCCTGGGGAGAAAAAGCGTGTAAGTGCAAATGGGGAAATTCGTTTTTAATCTCTGTTACCAGTTGCAAATAATAAGGTAAAGATTTTCCGGCAACTTTAGCTTGAAGATTTAATCCTCCCTGCATACAAATTTCTGTTGCTCCACGTTGCACCGCATCATTAGCTTTTTGTAAAATTTGCTCAGTATCTAACCAAAATGCACCTGTGTCACCTTCATCTCGGCGAAATGCACAAAAACTACAATGTTGTTCGCAGATATTGGTGAAATTTATATTGCGGTTGACAACGTAAGTTACTGTATCGCCTACTTGTTTTTGTCGGAGTTTGTCTGCTGTTTTTTGGATAGCGGTTATTTCTGGTGGAAGTTGAGTTAAGGTAAGTTGGCTGAAATTAGGTTGAGTAGTTGGAGATAACAATAAAAGTGTCTCTGCTGGAGATAGGTCGTCACCTTCGAGAGCGCGATTTAAAATTGTCTCTAAGTTTAAATCTAGGTTTTGGTTTGTCAAATTGAAAGTAGTCATGTTTATTTGGTAATATCAAATCTCAATAATTAGTTATTGGGTAGTCATACATAGTAATAGTATGCAGCAAAAAGGAATACCTGGCACTGGAGCAAGATGCTCCCACTGCCGTGTTTCATAACAAACATTGTCGGACAATACACGATCATTAACAATGCACCACCACCAGTTATTGTAGGTCATTGCGACTGGAATGAAGTGAAAGGTTTGCGGAGCATTCCGGAACGGATAGCAATCTCATAGCTTAGGTGAGATTGCTTCCTATCGTCGCAATGACAAATTATATACAAAAGGTTAAAGTAAGAAAGTTTATAGCAGTTTTCATCAAAGTAGGGGCGAATGGCCATTAGCTACGCACAACTTTCCTATCGGAATGCTCCGCAAACGTTAACGCCCCTACAGGGTTTTAGTTGTGATCTGAACTCATCTGCAGAAAATGTCTTTTTAAATAATTGCAGTGTTTTTTTAATGGGTAGACGACTGTAGGGGCGATTCGCGTAATTAGGAGCATTCCGGAACGGAAAACGCATTTTTGCCGGTGCAACGTCCCTACTGTGGTTTACCCAAATGAAAAATGCTGTAAAGGGAGCAAGATGCTCCAACTACGATTATTCTTTCCTCACTTTTTCTGGTACTCCCACTGGAGATAAACCAGCGATCGCTTTTAAATTTTGAGACCTAATTAACTCTGTAAAATTAAAATTATTCCGCCCTTCAATTTTGGCTACATTTTCAATTCCTTGTAATAAATGATTAGCTGCTTCTGGTGCTTCATAACCCCTTCTAGTTGATATTCTAATTGCCATTTCATCTGCTGCTAATTCTGTTTCTGTACTATGATTACTCTGCCAAATTCTTGTCAAACCAACTACACTTAAACCACTAGCAACTAAAATTCCAAGTGCATCAGTTTCTGCTAATTGGGACATTATTCCTACTAACCCAACTCCCAAAATAACTTGATTTATATTTGGTTTAAACCATTGAATTTCACATAACCAACTTACAGTTCTTAACATAATTAAATCTCGTTGTTCTTTGGGTAAATTCATCCATAAATCAAAATTTAGATAGATCGTCCGATCGTTTTTCCATGGTACAGGAAAGGTTGTTTTAATAATTGTAGGTTGTTCTGGTTTTCCTACTATTTTTGTCATCATTCGCCCAGAAGCGGGCATAATATCTAATAAACGGCTAGTTTCAGAAAGTTCAGAACCCATATTTTTAACTCCTCCCAAAGTATTATAGCAATCAGGAATGAGATGTGAGAAAAAACTGTAGGGGTTTGGTCTCCAAACCCTCGCTAAGATGGGATTTGGAGACCAAACCCCGTTAGATAAAATATTACAAATTCTCACAAATTACAACTGATTGCTATATATAAAGTTTGATAATAAATTTGCTTAAAACAAAAGTACAACAGATTCTAACTATAGCAGTTACCAAAGTGTTTAGAATATTCTTCCGCTTCTCAAATTTAGTAACAATAACAATTTAACCTCTGTACGCTGCCAATTTAACAACTTTCCCTTATCTAACTTCTGACTTCTGAGTTCAATTTATTCCTCTAGCTTTTAGATTAGCTAAATTCAAGCTAAAATTCTCATATAGTAGGTAAATTTTTCCTCTAGTTTTGAGTTAAAATCTTGACAGAAGTAAAATTATATGATAAGAGAGTAAACAATGGAAGCTTTTAATCTAACTCCTCCCCAATGGACTGAATCGGCAATTCATAGCTTTGATTTCTTCTGTCCCAAATGTGGGGCAAGTACAATGGAAGCAAAGGCAGTATGGATTAATCGACGATCGCCTGTATATACAGAAAATAGTCGTCGCAAATGGCAAGAATTTTATCATTGTCATTGTAATACCAGTTGGTGGGCTTGGAGTAGCGATCGCCCACCTTCTAAGTATGCTAGTAGTGAGCAAGATGATGATATGGGTGATTTAGATTTAGATATAGACATTTAAGTCAAAATTCTAAACTAATAATTTCGGTATTACTGAATAAAAGTATTATTTTATAGGAATCAGGAGTATTTGAGGGTTTATTTTCTGTTTACTCCTGATACTTACTTAGGGCTTGCTGAAAAAGTCTTATGGGTAAGTGTAGGAGTCAGGAGGTAGGGACGTTTTGCTGCGCAACATTCCGGAACGGAAAACGCATTTTTGCCGGTGCAACGTCCGTACGGAGTCAGGAGAAGTGGGAATTATAGAGAAGGCAGGAGGAAGAATAGTAAGAGTGATTTTTCTGCCATAATCTATCCAAAATGCTCACAATTTCTGCCTTATCAACCAAAAAGCTGGTACTTTTTCCAGACCTAAAAAGGCTAAAACCTTTATCTGTAAATGCTTTGATATTTAATCAGCAAGCCCTACTTATACTTATTAATTCTGATTATATAAATGTCAAATTGGTTCGATAAAACTCAAGAATAATTGATAAAAACTATGACAAAATTAGATACTACTAATACAGAAAAATCCTTACTATTTAGGGAACTACAAACTAATTTGCGCGATCGCTGGCAAAATATAGATGTATCCGATCAGGGTGACTCGGATATTTTGGTTATCCCTTCTGTTACCTTAGATCAACGGGAGTTGGAAAAAGTACAGGGTGTTCACAACTATGAGGAACGACATCTGTTTTCCTTAATACGCTTGCGCAACCCCCGCACCCGATTAATTTATGTTACTTCTGACCCCCTACATCCTAGTATTATTGACTATTATTTACAACTGTTACCAGGAATTCCCTTTTCCCACGCTCGCGATCGCCTGCTCCTATTTGCCACTTATGATGCTTCTGCGAGACCTCTAACTGAGAAAATTTTGGAACGTCCCCGTCTTATTCAGCGGATTCGACAAGCGTTGCGTCGGGAAAAATCCTACATGGTTTGTTATAACTGTACCCCACTCGAACGAGAGTTATCTTTGCAGTTGGGTATCCCTCTGTTAGGATCGGACCCAGATTTGAGTTATTGGGGTACGAAAAGTGGCAGTAGACATATATTTGCTGAATGTAATATTCCTCATCCTGATGGTAGTGAGTTAGTTTGGAATATTGATGATTTAGCATTAGTAACAGCGCAGTTGTGGGAAAGGCAACCTCATCTCCAACGAATAGTGATTAAATTGAATGAGGGTTTTTCGGGCGAAGGTAATGCACTATTAGATTTGCAACCACTACAAAAAGTAGAGAAAAGTGATAGGGTGAAAGCTATAGTTAATAGTTTTGCTACACTGCGGTTTCAGTCTGTTGATGAAACTTGGGAAAATTTTAGTAAGCGCATTTTTGAGTTAGGAGCAATTGCAGAAGCTTTTATAGAAGGAGAGGTGAAGCGATCGCCTAGTGTGCAATGTCGAATTACCCCCAAAGGTGAAATTGAAATCACCTCCACCCATGACCAAATTTTGGGGGGACCTGATGGGCAAATTTTTCTGGGTTGTCGTTTTCCTGCTGATGAAACTTACCGATTAAATTTACAAGAGTTAGGTACAAAAGTAGGAAAAAGTTTAGCTGAAAAAGGTGCTTTAGATAAATTTGGAGTAGATTTTGTTGCTGTAAATAAGGGTACAAATGAATCCCAAAAATGGGATTTATTTGCGATTGAAATTAATTTGCGCCGAGGTGGTACGACTCATCCATTTATGACATTAAAGTTATTAACAAATGGAAGTTATGATTATGATACTGGTTTATTTTATAGTCAGCATGGGCGACCAAAATTTTACAAAGCTACGGATAATTTACAAAAAAGTCGTTATCGAGGTTTATTGCCTAATGATTTAATGGATATTATTGCTTTAAATAGATTACATTTTGATAGTGGTACTGAGACAGGAACGTTATTTCACATGATGGGTTGTTTATCACAATTTGGCAAATTAGGTTTAACAAGTATTGGTAATTCTCCTGAACAAGCAGAGGAAATTTATCAAAAAGTTATTGATGCTTTGGATAATGAAACAACAGGGGATAATAATAGCTGGGGATTACCCCCAACTAATTCGATTTCTTGGAATAGTAAGATTTAATATCAAATCTGGTAGTATCGGTATAAACAAATATAGAAACCGGGTTTTTATTAAATGCCCTACTATCTAACATCTACCTTTGATAAACCCGGTTTCTTATAACACTCCAAAGGAAGCGGATTTGATTTAATTTATGTAGTTGAAACCTTGGTATTATTTTGAGCTTTAATATCTCTTCTTCCCCAAGGTTTCAAAAAGGAAATAATAAAGATAAAAATCAGACTCACAATTTGAATTGATGCACCAATAACTATAGCTTTAGCATCAAACATAAATAGAGGATTACTCAAAGCTTGTAATCTTTCCGTATCAGAAATAGCTGTCATTGCATTAGTCCAAGGTCCTAACCAAAATGTTCCAGAAGTAATTAATATACTGGTAAGAATCCACTTAGTAATTACCCAATAAAATTTAAAAAATCCCCAAATTGTTAACCAGCAAAGTAAGGCTCCAGTCAGTAAAGTTATATTAGCAGCAGGAATAACTACCCAGTCATCTAATAATTTGACAATTGAATTAATTGCGTAAAGTTCATCACCGTTATTTCTGTTAAAATTATTGATGACCATAATTAGCATAGAAAGGACAGTGCCAAACCAAATTGCTCCAGAAATAACATGAGCAGATATGAGCCAACTTTTTTGGTTTCCTGTTAGTCTAATTCCTGGTTTCTGACTTTTTTTCTCTTTAGGTAAGACAGACTGATTAGTCATATTTTAGTTCCTAATTGTTTCTATTTATGATAGTATTAAAATTATAGTTTAACTTAAAAATTGTATTCTGTTGTTGAATAAGACAAATATATTATAATTATAGGAGGTAGTTGAGAGTTAATTATTTATGACGTTTACTAGGCAACCTCAGCCTAAATTATTAGAACAGGAATTTCCCAGTCAAGCAATATCACTATATGATGGTTCTGCTGAATTAATTGATGGAGAAAATACCATTCGAGGTGAAGCTTTGATTCAGATTTCTTGGTATCCTTTTCCATTTGTTAGTGTGAAATTTGTATATTATGGTGAAGGTCTCAGTGATGATATAGAATTAAATTTAGATAATACAGAGCTGAAATTAGCTGAGATAAATTTAGTTCCTAGAATGAAAGTTGTAATAACAAAAGGATTAGCTGATGGAACTGGGAAAAGAGAACGTTTTGGCTATTTAAAGGAGCCTTTGATACAAGGGAGAACAGATAATTTATCATCAGTTACTTTTCAGATAGCTAATTTTTTATTTGTCAATTTTTCTAACGATAATTTTGAATATGATGACGAAGGAAATGAAACAGAAATAGAACGAGAGTTCTGGTTGCCAGACAGTTTTGGCGCTCAAGTTATCTTTGAGTATGGTGGTTGGCATATTGTTTTAGCAAGATTAGATGATCCTTTTGATTTTGAAAAAAGATTGGAAGCTGAAGGAGGATATGGGATTTCTCATATCTGCAAAATTAAACGTTTAGATAGTAAAAATTTTGATTTAAGGGAAAGCTATGAAGTTATTAATGCCTTTATTTATTACATTTCTTTTCTTAGAGGAATTTGGATAGCACCTCTTTACATTTTAGGCTTTGATGCAGAGGGAAATCAGGTATTAGAAGAATGGCGTACTCCAACTATTAAAGCTGATTCCTGGCAATCTCCTTATTATTCCTGGGGTTGGGATGAGTGTGCAGAAGTTGTTGATGCTTTCCCTGGATTTATGAAGAAGTGGCAAGATGAAACATGGCAAGAAGTAATTCAAAATTCTATTCAGTGGTATATAGAAGGCTATAAGCATACAAATGGATATAATAGTTCTATTATTTTAGTACATTCTGCTTTAGAAAAAATAGCATGGACACATTTAAACAGTAACAACTATATTAGCTCTGTTGGATTTCAAAAATTATCCTCTGACGACAAAATTAGACTGTTACTTAAAACTCTTAATATTTCTCTTATTCCAGTTAATGATAATTGGGAAATTATTAAACTAGCTAAGGCATATAATTGGGGAACTGATGAACTGGGTAGTATTAGCATAATTATGCAGGTGAGAAATTTACTGATTCATCCCAAAATAAATAAGAAAGAAAACAAAATTAAACTAACAGAAAGTATGATGGAGGAAGTTTTTGTTGTTGCTCATAACTACTTATTAAAATGCTTACTGAAACTCTTTGATTATCCTTATGGAATAGATACATATAAACACAAGCTAGACAAAACAAAACTTTTCTCAAACGACTGACTAAGAATAATATTGAACAAGGGCGAATGCCATTCGCCCCTACAGATGGGGTTTTCAAGGTGAATTTGTGTAATTCCTGGTATACTTAATTTTCACTTTATTCTCCATCAAATCTATTCAAATTAATTTATAATTTTAACTTTTAACCCTTAATTTTTCACCTAAATTATGCTCAAAAAAACCAAATCAATAATTAGTCTAATTCTCAGCTTATTTTCCCTAACTCCTACTATCGCCCCCACCTTAGCAGCACCACCGCGCACTCCAGACAAAGAAGAAACTTGCGAAATTTTAGTCATCGGTGGCGGGTTATCAGGAGCGGCAACTGCCTACGAATCACTATTAGTAGGACGCACCGTTTGCATAACCGAAATCACCGACTGGGTAGGTGGTCAAATTTCCTCCCAAGGTACTTCCGCTCTCGACGAACGTGGCACCCAACGCAGTCTCCTATTTTACCCCCGTGGTTATCTAGAATTACGGGAACGCATTGAGGAAAAATACGGTAGATTAAATCCCGGCACTTGTTGGGTAAGTGTCTCCTGTTTTATGCCTTACGATGGTCACGGTATTCTATTTGAGATGTTAGAGGATGCTGCCAAAAAAGGGGGCGGCACATTAAAATGGTTTCCCAATACTATTGTCAAAGAGTTAGATATTTCTAATAATCAAATTAATAGAGCGATCGCCATCCAACATCAACCAGCAGCAAACACCCCACCTATAAACACCGAACCCCTATCTCAAATTATCGAAGATGCTTACCGCTACCAAAACTCAGCAAGATTTGACAAAACCATAATTCAGTTTGTACCCCAACCATCCCCAGAAAAAACAGGTGGTGCAGACTGGTATGTTGTGGAAGCAACAGAAACAGGAGAAATTATTGCCCTAGCAGATGTTCCCTACCGTCTTGGTATCGATCCCCAAACTTATGTTGACCCCTCATCCCCTGTTGACAGGAGAGACTCCTACTGTACCCAAGGTTTTACCTACACCTTCGCGATGCAGGCGACCGAAACACCTCAAATTCATGTGGAACCGCCATTTTATTCTAAGTACGCTCCCTATTATAGTTATGAATTATCAAGACTAGCTAATTTCAACTTAGTTTTCACTTATCGGCAAATTTGGTCAATGCAACCAGACGCACCCCAACCAGCTAACTACAGAGAACGAACTATCTTTCCCGGTGATATTTCCATGCAAAACTGGACTTGGGGTAATGACTACCGCCCTGGAAACCGCGATGATAACTTGATTTATAGTCGAGGACAACTACAAGCTACAGGTCAACTGCAACCGGGGGGTTGGATGGGTGGTTTGCGTGCCGAAACTCTCCGTCGAGGTGAGGAAAATGCTCTCGGTTATTTTCATTGGTTAGTTGAGGGTACCACTGACTCTCAGTTAGGAGAAGGAGTGAAGAAAAAATATCCAAATCATCTTTTATTGACTGGGTTTGATGCGCCAATGGGAACAGCTCACGGGTTGTCAAAATATCCTTATATGCGAGAGGGGCGACGCATTATTGGTCGTGTCGGGAAAACTCACCCAAGAGGTTTTACAGTAGGAGAAGTTGATATTGCTAAAAAGAATTTTCGGGATAATTTTTATCTCCAAAATTTACCCCCAGATATGTTGCATTATTTGTGGGGAAGTGTAGCTGCTTTTGTACCTCCAGATGCACAAATTAATTCAATGAAAGAAATGCCTCAACGAGCAAGGGCAACGATTTTTCCTGATAGTGTGGGAATTGGTCATTATGCTATAGATTTTCATCCTTGCATGACAAAAAGTCCGGCAGAAGCACCAGGCAATACTGAACGAGCAGGTATTAGGCGAGGTCAGGGTTCTGCCTATCCTTTTCAAATTCCTTTACGAGCAATGATCCCTCAAAAAATTGATAATTTATTAGTAGCTGGAAAGAGTATTGCGACAAGTTATATTGCTGCTGCTGCTTATCGAGTTCATTCTTTTGAATGGTCTGCTGGAGCTGCTGCTGGTACAACAATTGATTTTGCTTTAAAAAGGGGTATTTTTCCTTATGAATTAATTGATGATATGCCTTCTAAAGAATGGGAATTAGAAATATTACAGAGTCGTTTGCAGGAAAATGGCAATCCCACAGCTTTTCCTGAAACTTCTATTTTTAATAATACTTGGAATGAATGGAAATAGAATTAAAGATGAGGTATTTGTGTTGGGTGGAAAATATAGTAGAAGTCAAATGCTTCAGCTATTCTATAGCAATCCTGAATAGGTTGTAAGATTTTACCGTAGGGGTTTGGTCTCCAAACCCACACAAGGGATTTGGAAACCAAACCCCTACCATTTTTTCTCACAAATTAACCACAGATGATATAAGTCTTAATAGTCATGGCAACTGCTCTAATATTCTATCCACTTAAAAATTTATACGGTTCAGGTTTAGACCAATAGACCTCTGAAAAAATTAATCTCTAGAATAAATTTAATAAAGAGTTTTTAGGAGAGGTTAAGATAGGCTTCAGCATTAATTTTTGCTTCCTGTTCCCTACTATATACTCCCCTAAAATTTTTATTAACTCAAGTTGCAAATTCCTGTATTTAGACTTTTTTTGAAGTATATCTGACTTAAAAACCTAAAGTGTTGCAACTTGAACTAAGGAAACTAACTTAGGCTTAGATGTGCTAGAAACAAAACTATCATAGTTATATCTATATCTTGGTTTTTTAATGGCGACAGAAAATGTGTGATTACAAGTTCTATTAATTGAAACTTGTCTAAATTTAGAAATTTTGCATTTAGTTTGTAACATTTTTCTACCTAATAAATATTGATTACAATTACCTATCAATCCTAAGCTTTAGCTTTTTTGTTTCCCTGAAATTACTCTAGTATTAATAAACCTAACATCTCTTAGTTAAATTTTTAATAAATTCAGGTTAAGATTCAGTAAAAAGGGGGATTTATAGTTAATAATCATATCCTCTTGGGATGATTAGTAATAAATAACTAGGTGAGAGTTAGAAGAATGATATTTAAACTATTTATTCTGACTCCTGACTCCTGTCTCCTGACTCCTGATTTGTATTTTCTACTGAGGCATTTGAGTCGGCAAAGTAATAGTAAATTCTGTTCCATGTTCAGAATTAGAAATTACTTCAATTTTTCCACCATGTTGTTTAAGAATTTGGTAGCAATTTGTTAGTCCTAAACCTGTACCCTGACCAACAGGTTTTGTTGTAAAAAATGGGTCAAATAATTTGTCTAAAATATTTGCTGGTATTACCGGACCGTTATTCCAAAAACTTACTTTTACTTGATCGATATCTATGTTTTCAGTCTGAATTTTTAGAGTAGGAACAAAATCTATTTGACTTACTTGCAATTGAAATTCTGGTTCGTTAATGGCATCAATAGCATTACCAAGTATATCTATAAAGACTTGATTGATATTAGCTGGATAGCACTCAACTAAAGATAAATCTCCATAGTTTTTAATTAATTTGATTGAGTCAAGTTTATGATTTAAAATTACCAGAGTATTTTCAATACCTTGATTAAGATTAATAGATTTAACATCTGACTCATCCAAGTGAGAAAAATTTCTTAAAGACTTAACAATTTGTCGAACCCTTTCTGCACCATTGTTCATAGAAGATAAAATTTTCCACAAATCTTGAGTTAAAAAATCTAAGTCAATTTCTTCTAGATAATCTTCAATTTCTGGGTTGACTTGAGGATAATGCTGCTGATATAAATCTACTAACTCTAATAAACTCTCAGCATATTCTTCAACATATCTAGTATTGCCATAAATAAAGTTAATTGGATTATTAATTTCATGGGCAACTCCAGCAACCATTTTCCCTAAACTAGACATTTTTTCTGTTCGGATAAGTTGGGATTGAGTTTCTTGAAGTTGCTCTAGTGTTTTAGTCAGTTCAATAGTCCGTTCTTCCACGCGATTTTCTAAAGTTTTTTGAGACATTTCTAGCTGATGAGTATATTCTCCTACCCACAAAATAAGTTTATTTAAAGAAATAGCTAATAACCCAACTTCATCTTTTGTATTCACAGTAGCTTGTAGGTAAAAATTAGATTCTTTAGTAACTCTTTGAGCAACTTCAGTCACTTGTTTTAAAGGATTAGCAATTACATTACTGATGTAAATTGCTAAAAATGTTGCCGTACCAACGGAAATAAGAATACTAATAAAAATAATTCTTCTTTGTAACTTAATTACCTCATTAAAACTAGAGTGAGCTTGAAAATATTGCTCATCTGCTAGTTTGATAATAGAGATTAGTTTTCCCGATAAACGCTCCAATTTTAGATCTATTTGAGTAGCTTCCCTGTCAGTTAATGAAACAATAATTGCCTGTTGCGCTTGAGGCACTTCCTCTCGTTTTAAATTAGGTGGGTCAATTTTTTCCCATAGGGATTTAATTCTATCTACATAATCGTTTGTGACTGTTGTATAAGATTTTAATAGTTCTTCATATTCCCTAATTTCTACAGCTAAATCGTTAGGATTAGTATCTATAAAAATAGCAATTTCTTCTAAATTTTTCCTGGCTCTACTAACATATCCTAAAAATTTTGCTTTCTCAAAATCAAACCAAATATTTCTAGTTAATGTTGGAACTAAATTTTGAGGATGGGAAGTCATCCCCAACACAGATTTTTCCAAATCATTTAGAATTTTACTTTGTTTGTCTGCAATATTTAATGTTTTTAGCGCCTGCTTTTCATAATATTCCGAAATTATTAACCCTATAGTAATTCCAATTACTGCAACGCCAATCGCTATGGCATAGCTATAACCAAATTTTTGAGCAATACTCAGACGCTTTAATACATTACTTATCCTATTAATCTTAAATTTGCATAGCAGTTTCCAAATTCTATTTTTATTTGGCTGTGGCATCTTATTTATTAGAGAAGAATTAACTTCTATATATTGGGAATAGTCATTTTCTTCAGATTGCATAAAAACTTGTATTTTTATTAGCTATTTTACTTTCAGCAACTAGGGGCAGGTTTTGAGGATTAAATCGCTGTTATATCAAGGCGTTTGTCTAAACCCGCCCCACATTTTTTTTTACTTTTAATTAAACCTACCTACCAGCGCGTCTAGCTTGAAAATGTGGGTAAATTTGACTCAATAAAGACCTCTCCCCTAACCCCTCTTCTGCAAGGAAAAGGGATAAATACTCCCCCTTCCTTAGTAGGGAAGGAGGTTGGGGGGTTAGGTTCTTTTTATCCACAATTTTAGTCTAGACGCCCTACTACTTGTTTACTTTACTAACAACGAAAATTTAGCACCCTGAAATGTCAAATATTTTTATGTATTTTTTAATCTCAAAAATTAGGTCTTTTCAACTAGAAAACATCGAACTTATTTCTCTTATTTTATGTTACTTATTACCAGTTCTATCTAAATATTATTCTGAAATTATATCGCCTTCTCCAATCGCTTGATAAACATCACGAATTAAATCGTAATCTTTATCATTAGCAGCTACTAATTTAGAACCTTTATATTTTTTTGTATATTCTCCCTTTGCTAAAGCAGTTATTAATTTATCTTGATTATTAACAATAAGATTTTTATACTCTTCAATTGCTTGAGAATCTAATTTATTACTAACAATAATTACGTCACTAGGTAACAAATCAGTTTTAGCTAAAATTGGAAAATCATTTTCTGATGCACTCTCAGTGTCGAGAAAATATTGATAATCAACAGCAGATCCTCCCCAAGCATCAACTTTTCCTTGTTTAAAATTTTCCAGACTGCCATCATCTCCCAACATCATAATTTTTAGATCGGACTGAGGATCTAATCCTGCTTCCATCAAAAGTTTTGTCGGTCCGAGATGACCACTCGTAGAACCAATATCTGACAATGCTAAAGTTTTACCTTTTAGTTGAGCAGCAGATTTAATTGGACTACCAGCAGGAACGGCAATTACAGCACGATAATTAGGGCGAGTCACTGCCACCAGAGGTATTGCATTTGTCCGACTATTAATAACAACATATTCTGAAGGTCCTGCTAATAACAAATCAACTTGATTTAACTGTAAAGCAGCGGCGGCCATGGCAAAACTCTCAACTGGAAAAAACTCAATTTTTGTTGCTAATACTTCTTCTAAAGCAGCACGAAATGCTTCATAATCACGTTTTAATTTTCTTTCTTCAACAACATCCGTTACTGCAAATCGAAGTTTTTCTGGTTTATTCTCTATTTTCGAGTTATTAGTCGTTGCAGAACAACTGGTAATAAATAGTAAAGTATACCCAATAAAATTACGCCGTTTCATGCTTTTTTTCCTCTCGAAATTTAGCTGAATTACTGAGTTACATAACAAATAATATTGATGCCCCTGTTAAACTTTTTCCTATTCTCTAAAACTTAGAATTTTTTACCTGAATCAGACCTAATAATTTTTGTGTTTAACTTACTCTAGAAATGAGAGTTACTCAAATTACAAGTAAATTGTGAATAATGGATTTTTTAATCTTAAATGTTGCAATATAAAATTAATTATAGATTGCTTTCCTAACGGAATGCTCCGCAAACACTATCGTTTGCTATCGCAAAGCTGCGCTAAACGCAATGACAATTATATGGCATAATTTTAGCTGAAACAGTCTAATAACGATAGATTATTGTGAAATTAAATCACCTTCTCCAATCTCCTTATAAACATCACGAATCAAATCGTAATCAGCATCATTAGCAACTACAAGTTCAGAAGTATTATATTTTTTTGTAGATTTTCCCTCTGCCAAAGCTGCAACTAATTGTTCTTGATTATTAACAATAAGATTTTTATACTCTTCAACTACCTGAGAATTTAGTTTATTACTAACAATAATTACATCACTAGGTAACAAAGCAGTTTTAGCTATGATCGGAAAATCATTTTCTGATGCGTTCTCCGTTCTGAGGAGAAAATCATAGTCTGAAGTAGATCCTCCCCACGCATCAACCTTTCCTTGTTTAAAACTTTCTAGACTACCATCATCTCCCAACATCATAATTTTCAGATCGGACTTAGGATCTAATCCTGCTTCCATCAGTAGTTTCGTTACCCCCAGATGACCACCTGTAGAACCGATATATGACATCGCTATAGTTTTACCTTCCAGTTGGGCAACAGATTTAATGGGACTATCAGCATTAACTACAATTACAGAATAATAATTAGGGCGAGTCACTGCAATTAAAGGTATTGCATTTGTCCGAGCATTAATAACAACATATTCCGATGGCCCAGCTAATACCAAATCTACTTGATTCAACTGTAAAGCTGCTGTAGCTGTGATATAACTCTCAACTGGAAAAAACTCAATTTTTGTTCCTAATACTTCTTCCAGAACAGCACGAAATGGCTCATAATCAGGTAACTTTTCCTCACCAACAACATCTGTTACTGCAAACCGTAGTATTTCTGGTTTGTTTGCTATTTCCGAGTTATTAGTATTATTTGTTGTTGCCGAACAACTGGTAATAAATAGTAAAATGTACCCAATAAAATTACGCCGTTTCATATCTTGGTTTGTGAGTCTAATTTAGCTGAATTAGTTAATTACATAATAACATTATTTATCTAGAATATATGTTTTTTTAACCAACCCTTAACCTGATGAAAAACTCTCTTTAAATATTACTTAATTTTTTTAGGATATTATAAGCAAGAAAAATTTTAAAATTTACCGAAATACATGGAACCAATTCAACTACAAATTCTTCATGCTGCTGACCAAGAAGCAGGTATTCAAGCAATAGAAGATGCGGTTAATTTTTCTGCAGTTATGAATGCTCTAGAGGATGATTTTGAGAATACTTTAAAATTATCTTCTGGAGACATTTATATTTCTGGACCATTCTTTAATGCTAGTGATAGTAATGAACTTTATGGTGAAGCAGGAATTGGTGATATTTTAATCAATAATGCTCTTGGGTTTCAAGCAGTTGCTTTTGGTAACCATGAATTTAACCAAGGAACAGGAACCATTGCTAACCTACTTGCAGCAAACCCTGAAATTACAGGACTAGGAATTGGTAACGAAGGTTTTCTAGGTACTCAGTTCCCCTATCTCAGCACTAACCTTGACTTCAGTCCTGATGAAAACCTTGCTGGTTTTGTTGTAGCAGACGGTGGAGCGCCCCAACCTAATACAATTTCCGGTAGCGTTGTCATTGAAGTAGATGGGGAAGAAATAGGTATTGTCGGCGCAACGACCCCTGCTTTACCTTCCATTTCTTCTCCTGGTGATGTTGTTGTCTCCCCATCAGACACTGATGATATTGCAGCTTTATCTGAAATTATCCAAGAAACAGTAGATGAATTAACTGCCACAGGTATTAATAAAGTAATTCTGCTAGCACACATGCAGCAGATTAGTATTGAAGAAGAATTAGCAGAACTTCTGGAAGGTGTTGATGTTATCATCGCAGGTGGTTCCAATACTCTCCTGGCCACAGAAGACGACATCCTTCGGGATGGAGACCAACGTCAAGGTCAATATCCCCTGGAATTTACATCTGCTAGCAACGAACCTGTATTAGTTGTCAATACCGACGGTAACTACAGATATGTTGGTCGCCTCATCGCTGACTTTGATGAAAATGGTATTATTACCAGTTTCGATGAAGATTTAAGTGGTGCTTATGCTACTGATGATGAAGGAGTTGACCGAGCTTTTGGGCAAGATGTCGATCCAGAAGATGAAGCATATCCCACAGTGGTAGCTGTAACAAATGCTATTAATGCCAATATTTCTGACAGAGACGGTAATATTTTCGGTTCCACAGATGTATTCCTCAACGGTACAAGAGGAAATGTCCGCACAGAAGAAACTAATTTAGGAAATCTTACGGCGGATGCAAATTTATTTATTGCCCAAGAATATGAATCTGATGTAGTAGTTTCCATTAAAAATGGTGGCGGTATCCGCGACAACATAGGTCAGTCATTTATTCCTGCTGGCGGTACTTCCGATGACTTAGTGCAGTTACCACCTGCTGGAAATGAATTTGTAGGTAAACAAGAAGGGCAAATTTCTCAGCTAGACATTGAGAATACCCTCCGCTTCAATAACGAACTAACTCTCCTAACAGTTACAGCAGAAGAACTCAAACAAATTCTCGAACACGGTGTAGCAGCAACTACAGATACTTCAACTCCTGGTCAGTTTCCCCAGGTGGGAGGTCTTACTTTCAGTTTTGATGCCACTCAACAAGCCATCGAATTTAATGAAGATGTTACAGCTATTGAAACAGATGGAGAGCGCATCAGGAGTCTGGCAATTACAGATGAAAATGGAGCGATCGCCGATGTTGTAGTTCGCGATGGAGAAATAGTTGGAAACCCAGACCGAGAAATTCGCCTGGTGACTCTCAACTTCCTTGCAGGTGGAGGCGATAATTATCCTTTCCCACTGTTTGGCGAAAATTCAGTTGAGTTGGTAAATGAACCTCTTCCAACAGGTGCAACTAACAACGCTAGCTTCACTGATAACGGTTCTGAACAAGATGCACTAGCTGAGTTTCTGTCAGAAAACTTCCCCATTGGTGGTACAACTTTTCGCAGGACAGACGTTGGTCCAGAGCAAGACAGAAGGATTCAAAATTTGTCTGAGCGTCAGGATACAGTCTTAACTATTCGAGGTGGTCGTACTAACGATCGCCTCACTGGTACTGCTCTTGAAGATACTCTTAGTGGTGGTCGTGGTTCTGACCGCTTGTTTGGTCGTGGTAGTAACGATATATTAAATGGTGGCCCAGGTTTCGACCGCTTATTTGGTGGTCCTGGTGACGATACTCTCAGGGGTGGTCCAGGACGCGATCGCCTCAATAGTGGTCCTGGAGATGACGTGATGACTGGCGGTGCTAGTATTGACCGTTTTATCTTTAACACAAATCGAGCTTATAGTCAAGATGATTTAGGTCAGGATACGATTACTGATTTTGATGTGGAGCGGGATATTATTCTCCTAGACAGAACAACTTTCACTGCTATTCCTGGAGATGCAGCTAATTTTAACGAAATATTTGGTACTGTCACCAGTGATGCTGATGCTGCTATTAACGATGTGGCGATCGTTTACAATACCAATAATGGTAATCTATTCTATAACCAGAATGGTAATGGTGCAGGGTTAGGTACTGGCGGTTTATTCGTCACTCTGGATGCTGGACTTACACTTGACGCTGATAATTTTGTGTTTAGAGGGTAGGTTGTAGCTTCAGTACATAATAGAAATCAACCCGTAGGGGTGGGTTCATCAGTTAATTGTGATACCCAACAACAAATCATCTAAACCCACCCCAAAACATCATCAAAATTAATGGTAAAACCTGCCCCTACAATTTTATTGATTCGACGGGGAAATGTTTTTGAAGGGTTGCTCAAAATACCCGTTACAAAAATAACTTTTGACTTATGAATTATGACTTCTGGCTTCGCTCAAGGCCACATAACAATATTTCTCCTTTATAAAATAGATATTGCCACTTTTCATCTTTATTTTTATCTCTACAAATCAATTAATTTTCCTCTCCTCAAAAAAAAGCTTTCGGGATTCATTTAAGTGATTTCACTTAACCACTACAAAAAAGTAAGCCATTTAACGTATATTTAGATAATTTTCATCAGTATTCTCACTATTTTATTAATTTTATTGTAATAATAATAAATCTGTGAAAATACATATTTATATTTTTTTCGTAAAGATATACCTTTATATATTGCGCTTTTTATAAAATTAGTGCATGATGGTAAATGAAAGGTAAGCAAGCAGAATTAAAAAATAAATCTTCAGATTTACACTTTATATTCTAGAAGTTAAAAGTTACAACAAACCAACAAGGAGAATAATTAAGATGAAAAGCGTATTATCTACTGTATTAGCTGCTTCTGTAATGAGCATTGGGTTGGTTGGTATATCCACTACAGATGCTCTTGCTAACAATGGGAATGGGAATGGCAATGGCAATGGCAATGGCAATGGTAACCAAAACAACACCGAAACTTCAACTGCCGAAGCTGAAACTAACATTTTTTGTACTGATTTAGATTTCTCTGGCATATCCACTTATACTGGTTGCGAACGTTTTGATGGTAATGACTCTAATCAACAAGACGATGTAGCAAGTCTGTTTGAAAGTGATGCAACGATTAATCCTGGAGCCAGTCATGATGCTTACAAGATAGATATTAGTGGAGAAAATTTTACTATAAACAATCCTTTTACAGGATCAACTAATTTCTACGAACTAGAACTTACACAAGATAATGCAGGAACAGTCACATTTTTGCAAGACGTTAACTATGAGTTTGCTCTTGTTCTAAAAACAAGCACAAATTGGAGTGCATACGAGTTCGATGGCATCAAAGCAGGTGACATTTTAAACATCAATACTCTGGGTGTCTCCACCAATAAGGGACAAGGCAGAGCTTTCTCTCATGTGTCTTTCTACGTTTCCGATACACACGCTGCTCTCAACGACGATATTAATTCTAACCCAAAAGTTCGCGTACCAGAACCTAGCAGCATTGCAGCTTTAGCATTCATCGGTGGTGGAATGTTCCTTTCCCGTCGTCGTCAGTCTCACTAAGAAATTGTTTTGAACTATAATTGCATCTACTATAAATTCTAAAGTTGGAAAAAATGATATTCCCATAACTGGCATTCTCCTAAAAGCTAAACAGGAGAGTTCCAGCATTTTTTTGTTTGTATATTCATAGTATTTCTGGGTTTTGTTGTATCAATAGGTGATATCAAATCTAGATAATTACTATAGCCTAGTCATTGCGACTGGAATAGAGTGGAGGGAAGCAATCTCAGGGTTCGAGATTGCTTCCTGTCGTTGCAATGACGACTATTCAATGGGATTCTATATGAAAGGGTAATATCAAATCTGGATAATTACTATCGCCTAGTCATTGCGACTGCAAGGGAGTGGAAGGTTTGCGGAGCATTCCAGAACGGATAGCAATCTCAGGGGTAACGCGAGATTATTTCCTATCGTCGCAATGACAAGTTTTCAGCCAGATTATATCTGAGCAGACAGAAGTCGGGTAGATGTAGGTTATATGATGTTCGGTTGAATAGTTATAATTAGGATATAGATGGAAGAGATATCTCAAACCCCTGAGATTGCTTCCTTCCACTCCGTTCCAGTCGCAATGACTTTATAGTTAGTATTTATCCGAACATAATATTAGTAGTGTGAGCCTCTTTGCTGTGCCTATTCCCTATTCCCTATTCCCTATTCCCTAGCGCGTAGCGCCATAACACCAAAAAACCCAATTTCCTCCTTGAAACTGGGCTTTAATTACCACACTAAATATTATTCAGAAATTAACGGCAAACAACATAAAAACCAAACAATTTAAAATCAGAAATAGATTTCAACAATACCTACTAATATCCTCCCCACAATCATCCGCCAGAAAACTTAAAGCTCTAAATCTTAATCCGATAAATTGGTCGTACAAAGGATTAAGTTTACACATAGGAGGAATATGGAAAAGTAGATGTCCGAATAGTTTTATATCTCTCTCAAAAGGACATTGAGCTGGAATTAATTTACATAACCAATGTGCCATTTTTGGATTGTTTACTTCTACACCATCAAGATATTTTCTAATTGGTTGTAGTAGCCTATCTAAATAGTTATGATCGCCATGAGAAACTTCTGGAGAAATACTTGTAATAGAACTCATAATTCAGATAATCCTATATAAATTCAACTCTATCAATGATATTTCTACTTTAACTTTGATGTCACCAATTGCATAGTTAAATTGGCCGATTTTGATAAATTTTCACAATAACTTTAATTTTTTACCCTACTATTGTGAAGATTCGATTAAGTATTTTAATTTGTGTTTCAAATCACAGGCTTTTATTAAAAAAATTTGTTAGTATAGATATGAAACAATTCAAACTTAAAAAAATAATTATTATCTGTAAAATTTAGTAAACTATTCAGTAAATCTACATAAAAAAATAGTTATAGAAAAAGTTAATTTTAGTAAATTGTTATCTACTATACTGAAATTTAATTCTATTATATTATTTCCGGATAATCAGTGATAAAAAAGTTTTTGTTTGTAGTAAAGCTTGAGCAATTTCTACAGTTCAGGCTAGCAGCTCTACTACAAGCTTTAATTGGAAAAATATGTGATTTCGATCGCAATAATATAGGGACTTTCCATCGAAAGTCCCTACAGAGAAAAAAAAGGTTGATTAATTTGTTAGAGATATCTAAGTAGTTAGGTCTAATTAAATGTTGAAAAAATTGTAGGGGCAGGTTTAACCCAAAAGGTTGACATAAGCACAATTTAGTGTATTAAACCCACCCTAGTGACATGTGACACGTCTAAAATGTTGAAAAAATTGTAGGGGCGGGTTTCATCAGAAATTTTCATGCTTACTCTAAGATTTACATAAACCCGCCCCGCCCGACGGTGGTTTATATCATTGGGGGGCAGGTTTGAAATTAATGAATAATAAATAATGGATAATGAATAATGAAAGATTTCCATACTCCCTTACTATCTCTCGGTTTTAACAAGAGGTCATTATTAATTATTAATTATTAATTATTATTAATTATCGTTGCCAATAAGGTCGTCCTTTCCAGAAAACTCCTACAGCTAAACTTATTAATGAAGCTCTAGATGCAGTTAGCAATATAGAAGGCAAAGGTAATAAAGATTTTAATAATAAACCAATAAATAAACAGAAAACTAGCGCCCAAAGACTAGAATTATTCAGTAACCATTCTTTTTGCCACCATTCCAATAAATAAACCGCTAATGCTCCCATTCCTATTGCTACCCCTATGGGTATTAAAACCCCAAAAAATGGAGATGAAAATAACATATTCAATGGTTTGAGAATCACAAAGAAATAAGTTAAGCTGAGGATTAATAATACTTCTGAAGTTACTACTGTCAAAGTAGTTATTAAACTTACTAAAAATAGTTCTGGCCAAGGTAGATTTTTTAAACGTTGCCAAATATTATTCATTAGTTGATAATTCCTGGGATAAGAAAAATCAGGTCAACCTTTAATTATACCAAATAATTAGCAAAACTTGTAGTATTTTGACACACCTCAAATATGACAATAGTAGGGGCGATTTCCTGCAGAATGCTTTGCTACGCACATGAAACGCAAAGGCGTTTGCGACAGCACTCGGAACGAAATCGCCCCTACTCCCTCTTTTTTAGAGATGTCTACCCCTACTCCCTCTTTATCTGGAGATATCTAATTAATTAATTAATTATTGCTCTGCTGATTAAATATCAAAGCCTTTATAAATTAAGATTTTAGCCTTTTTAGGTCTGGAAAAAGTACGAACTTTTAGGTCAAAAAGATTCAAAAATTTAGGATTTTGGGTTGACTCATGGCTGAAAAATCAAGGGATAATTTTTCTGACTACCTCCTCGCTCCCATACCCATTCCTCCTGACTCTGTACGGACGTTGCACAGGCAAAAATGCGTTTTCCGTTCCGGAATGCTCCGCTTTCCATGTTGCGCAGCAAAACGTCCCTACCTCCTGACTCCTACTCTCACCCATAAGACTTCAGCAAACCCTAATTACCAGTTTCTTCTTGAATACGAATCAACTCAGCTTGAATTTTTTCTCGCAAAGTTGGATCGGTTTTTTGAGTCATTGTAATTCGATTAAACCTAGAAACTGTCAAATCATTTCCTTCAATAATTTTTTTAGCTTGATTGCAGTAACTAACAGCAATTACCTTAACATTTTGTGGTAAAGTATTAACACTACTTTTCTGATTACAAATTATTGGTGGAACAGAACCACTGGGAGTTTGTTTTTGAAATTCATTTTTAATTTCTCTATATACTCCTATTCTTAAGTTCTCAATTTGTAAGACTGAAAAAGCATACTTTGTTATTTCTTCAGCAGTTACTGCTTGATCTGTGAAAGATTCTTGAGCATAGACTGCTGTATCAAATATAGGAGTTAATGATGATGGGTTTGACACTCTAGGTACTACACCCATCATTAAGCCCAATGTAGACAAAGTTGCAACTAATAAAGACCGGGATATTAGTCTCTGGGGGTATAGTTGGATATTACAAACTATAGCTTTGATGTTCATACTTCTGAGCAAAAATAAAAATTAAACTACCATTAGTATTTAGAATTATTTTAATCCAATAAAGTTCCCACTGAATCCCACTGAATAGGGGTATTTAATGAAAGTAGAGAAAATTAAAGTGACTTAATATATACTATATTGTCTTTAGTTTCTGCTAAAAAAATTAATTGGTAGGAGTGTTATAGTTGATTTAATAAGTATATTTGAAATATTTTATTTTTTAGAGTTTTGCTTTAATAGCTAAGATAAACTGGTAAAATATTTAACAAGTGCTAATTCTAGATACTGAAAATCAATAAATTTTATAACCCAAGAGTGAACATATGGTAATTGAGGGCCATCATAAAACGACACAAGACAATTTTTGATTATCAGCTTCAATTTTCTACTTTGTTCCCTATTCCCTATATTTAGGGTTTGCTGATTAAATCTAAAAGCATTGACAGATAAAGGTAAGTACCTTTTTAAGTCTTGAAAAAGTACCTGGTTTTGAGCTGCTTCATGCACGGTTCCCGAAAAATCAAAAAGTTAGGATTTTGGGTTGACTATAGCAGAAAAATCAACGGATAATTTTTCCGACTGCCTCCTCTAAATTCCTCCTGACTCCTGACTCTGTACGGACGTTGCACAGGCAAAAATGCGTTTTCCGTTCCGGAATGCTCCGCTTTCCATGTCGCGCAGCGATACGTCCCTACCTCCTGACTCCTACCACTTATACTTTTTCAGCCAACCCTATCTAGCAATTATAAATTAGGTTTCAAAAAACAAAAAATAAATAAATAACTCCGAAACTTCTACCTATTCCCTATTCCCTCTCTCCACTAGGAAATTTATTTTGCACAACTACTTATAATTAATTGAATTGTTGGTATTTAATTTTTAAATCATAATGACTGATACTGTATTAGATGTTCGTAACCTCAAAGTTCAATTTACAACTGAAGAAAAACTGGTAAAAGCTGTTGATGGTATATCCTTTACTGTAAAGAAAGGACAAACTCTAGGAATTGTTGGAGAGTCAGGTTCTGGAAAATCTGTCACATCTCTAGCAACTATGGGTTTATTACTAGCAAAATCTTGCCAAATTAGTGGTGAAATTTGGTTTAATAATTCCGAAGAAAATGAACAAACCTCTGAACCAATAAATTTATTACAATTACTGGAACAAGAAAAACAACAATACCGGGGTGGGAAAATTTCCATGATTTTCCAAGAACCCATGAGTTCTCTTAACCCAGTTTACACCATAGGATTTCAGTTAACAGAAGCTATTAGATTTCATCAAAATGTTTCAGCAGCAGAAGCACGACGTCAAGCAGCATCCCTACTTCAAGAAGTAAAACTTCTCCCCAGTGATGAGATATTGCGACAAAAATCTCTGGAGGAAATAACAGAGGATAGTCAAAATTTAGGACAGAAAAAATCTCAACGGGAGTTAGCAACAATAGTAAATGGTTCAGGTAAGTCTGCTGTTAGTCAAGTAGAAGGGTTAAGCGACCGCCAAATTATGCTGCAAGTTAACCAAAAAAAGCTAGCAATGTTAGACCGTTATCCCCACGAACTTTCTGGCGGTCAAATTCAAAGGGTAATGATAGCTATGGCGATTTCTTGTAACCCTACTTTATTAATTGCAGATGAACCGACAACAGCTTTAGATGTTACAGTGCAGGCAAAAATTTTAGACTTGCTGCGGGAATTAGGAGAAACCAGAGGAATGTCTATTATATTTATCTCCCACGACTTGGGGGTAATTTCCGAAGTAGCTAATACTGTAGCAGTAATGTATCAAGGAAAAATAGTTGAATATGGTGAAATTGAGCAAATATTTTCTCAACCACAGCATCCTTATACAAAAGGTTTATTAGCTTGTCGTCCTCCCTTACATGGAAAAGTTTTGCGTCTACCTACTGTTTCTGATTTCATGGAAGAGGTAACAAATTCTAGTGGAGAAATAGAAATTCGGGAAAAAAACACAGCAGTAACACAACCACAAAATATAGATTTTGCAAAAGAAACAGCACCTCAAACAACTGAAAATCCCATCTTGCAAGTTAATCATTTACGAGTCGGGTTCCCAGTCAAAGGAATTTTCGGTCAAACTCAACGTCTCTTGATGGCAGTTAATGATGTTTCTTTTGCTGTTTCTCCCGGTGAAACTCTGGGTTTAGTGGGAGAGTCTGGTTGTGGTAAAAGTACCTTAGCAAGAGCAATACTCCAATTAATTCCAGTGACAAGTGGAGAGGTATTTTTTGAGGGTCAAGAAATTACAAACCACCATGCAGGTAAGTCGGGAATTAAGCAATTTTTGGAGTCCCTGAAAAATTCTCAACCAAAAAATGGCAAAAATCGTAATCAAGAAAAATATGAGCAAATGTTGCGGAGGTTGCGACGAGATATGCAAATTATTTTTCAAGACCCCTTTGGTTCCCTTGACCCCCGTTTAACTGTTGGTGCAGCAGTTATGGAACCAATGTTAATTCATGGTGTAGGTAATAGTTATAAAATTAGACGCGATCGCGCAGCACATTTATTAGAAAGAGTGGGATTAACTGCTGACTCGTTAAGTCGTTATCCTTATGCTTTTTCTGGAGGTCAACGTCAACGAATTTGTATTGCTCGTGCTTTAGCATTGAATCCTAAGTTAATTATTTGTGATGAGTCAGTTTCTGCTTTAGATGTCTCGGTGCAAGCGCAAGTGCTGAATTTATTAAAAGAATTGCAAGATGAATTTGGGTTGACGTATATTTTTATTTCCCACGATCTGAGTGTGGTGAAATTTATGAGCGATCGGATCATGGTGATGAACCAAGGCAAAATTGAAGAAATTGGTCTTGCGGAACAAGTTTATGAGCAACCACAACGAGAATATACGCGCCAACTTATTGCTTCTATTCCTACAGGAAATTTAGAGTAGTCTACAACTTTGTAGACTTTGACAATAATCTAAATTTTCGGCGTTGCTATTTAAGAGCAAAAAAAAACCTCCACCAATCACGGCGGAGGTTATCCATCAGGGTGCATCTACCTTTTCTCTTTCCCATCTTTGTCTCTTGACTCCGGAAAGAATCAATTTAATTTTCTAGTTACTATTTTGTCGCAAAAAAAAACCCCCACCAATCACGGCGGAGGTTATCCATCAGGGTGCATCTACCTTTTCTCTTTCCC